>JAAZAR010000004.1 GCA_012514235.1 Actinomycetota bacterium | reverse complement strand
CGCCGCTCTCGCCGAGGCGGTACTGCACGACGGCGACGCCGCTGGCGGCGTCGCTCGCCGTGAGCGTGACCTCGACCGGGGCGGCGTGCCAGAGGCCGTCGGCCCCGGCCGCCTGGGCGGTGGGGGCCGTCTTGTCGACCTTGACGGTGACGCTCTTCGTGTCGCTGACATGCCCGGCCTTGTCGGCCGACCGGTAGCGGAGCGTGTGGCTGCCGTCGGTGGAGACCGCGAAATTGGCTCCCCTCGTCCAGTCGCCTTCGTCCAGCCTGTACTCGCAATAGTCCACGCCGATGCCCGTGCCGTCGTCGCCGGTGAGGGTGACGTCGACGTCGTCGGTGTGCCAGGTGTCGTCGATCTCGGAGACGGTCGTGGAGGGCTTCATCTCCTCGGCGGTGACCTCGAGTGCCCTGGACAGGTTGAGACGGCCTCCGGAGGCCACGAGCCCGTCCAGGGAGGAGATGGGGTCGACGCCGGTGAGGATGCGGTCGACCCGCTCGAGGCCGCTCTCGGACGGGTGCTGCGCGGCGCAGAGGGCGACGGCCCCGGCGACGTGCGGCGCCGCCTGAGAGGTCCCGTCCATCCAGCCGTACGTGTCTCCGTCGTGAGTGCTGTAGATGGCGCGCCCCGGAGCGCCGAGGTCCACGGTCTCCTCGCCGTAGTTGGACCAAAGGGCGAGGTCGTCCGAGTCCCGGCCCTCGTCCTCGGGGTACTGCTCCAGGTTGTAGAGGATGGTGGCGCCGACGGTGAGCACGGCGGGCGAGGGATAGGTGCCCGGGTAGCGGACCGCCCCGTCGAGATCGACTCCGTCGTTGCCGGCGGACGCGACCCAGACGATGCCCGCCTCGGCGGCGGCGTCGATGGCCTCTTCGATGAACTCGTTGTTGTACGCGCCGCCGCCGAAGGAGGTGTTGATGGCGACGACGTTGACGCCGTGGTTGAGCTTCCGGTCGATCACGTACTCGACGCAGGTGATGGCTGCGGCGCTGGTGCCGATGTTGGACACGCCGCCGAGGCACTTGAGGTTCATCACCTTCGTGCTCCAGCCGATGCCGGCCACACCCAGCCCGTTGTTGGGAACGGCCCCGATGATGCCGGCGACGTGGATGCCGTGGCTTGTCTCGGGATTGGGGTCGACGTCGTTGTTCAGGCTGTCGATGCCGTAGATGTCGTCGACCCAGCCGTTGCCGTCGTCGTCCACGCCGGTCTCTCCGGCGCTCTCCGCGGCGTTGACCCAGACGTTGGCGGCGAAGTCCGGATGCGAGACGTTCGCCCCCGAATCGAGCACCGCGACCACCACGGACGGGTCGCCGTTCGTGATGTTCCAGGCGCTGTACGCCCAGGTCTGGCTGAGGCCCCACTGCTTCTGACGGTCGGGGTCGTTGGGGATGACGTCGCCCTCGATCAGCGCGTCGGGAGCCGCCCTGACCACGGAGAACTGCTGCTGCAGGGCGGTCGCGAGTGCACGAGAATCGAGGGCTTGGGAGGCGACGGTGTACAGCGTGGTGCCGTCGTCGACGCTCCGGCGGGGGACCTCGCGCACAAGTGTTGCCTGGCAAGACGCGGCGATCGCCTGCGCCTCCTGGGCAGAGACTCCGGCGCCGAACTCGGCGAGCGCCCGGCCCACGCCGTCCCCGGGCGTCGGCCGGCCCACGGACGCCGACGCACCCCCGGCTGCCGCGAGCATGCCGACGGCCACAAGCACGATGAGCAGGGAAAACGTGAGAGTCTTGCGGGTCGCGCGTCTGCGCGCCGGGTGGTGGTTCTGCATGGTGACGCCCCTCCGCTCGATTGAAGGCAGCAGTGCCCCGCCGACGCGCCTTGCCCGCCGCCGGCCATCTGCACCGATGGTACCATCAGCTTGAGACGTCGTGGCCGCGGACTCGGTGCGCGGCAGGGCGGCGACACGTGGCCCGGCGGTCGCGGGCATGGCGCCGGAGTCAGCCCGCGGACAGCTCTCCGGCGGTCTCTCCGGCCCAGCTGCGGACGAAGTCGAAGTGGCGCCCGTCGCCCGGCGTGGCGCCGATCACGAGGAGGACGAACAGCCTCTCGAGGATGTTCATGGCGGTCAGGTCGAGCGAGCCGGCGAACAGGGCCACCGAGCGAGGAGTGGCGGGGGCGCAGGCGGCCAGGATGTCACCGACGTAGTGCCGCGGCAGAGCGTATCGCTCCTTGCGGCTCAGCCGGTCGGTGTTGCGCGGCTTCTTGACGAGCCAGGGGTCCTTCGCGACCGGCACGCCGCCGACCGCGTCCAGCCCGTCCTCGGTGAGGGAGGCGGCGGTGACGAAGAGCGCGAACGGGACGCTCGAGAGCTGGTCCCGATGCCTCTTCACATACCTGCGAGCGTCCTTGTGCCAGCCCATGATCATGGGCCCGCCCAGGACGACCGCGTCGTAGCCGGCGGGCGAGGGCCCCGTCCGCGCGTCCGCGACCTGCACGTCCGCGAACACCGACCGGAGTTCGTCGGCGACGGCCTCCGCGACCTCTCCGGTCGACCCGTGTCTGGTCGCGAACACGACCAGAGCGCGTCCCCCGACCGCCGCCCTGATGCTGCCGCGCGTCTCGGCTGGGGAGGGACGTGCGCTGCTCTCCTCGGTCATGGCGGGCTCCTTCCGGGTGAGGCGGCGGCGATGTCCGGCCGCCGGACTGCCATGGGCGAGATCGCCTCACAGCATAGCCCGCCGTTGACGGAACCTCGAGGGGGCGTACGCGACGAGGGGCGCCGCATCCGCGGCGCCCCTCGTCGCACTCTCCCTCGATCGGCGGACCCGGCAGGGCCCGCGCTCCGGCGGCGGCTCCTAGGCCATCACCGCCTGGATGTCCACGAGGTGCTTCTTGAGGCCGAGCGCCTTGTCGTCGAGGCCCAGCGCGCGGCCGACCAGCTGGCTGAGGAACACGACGGGGATGCCCTGCCAGCCGGAGTCCTTCTTGGCGATCTCGATCTGGCGGCCGTCGAGGTTCACCTGACAGAGCGGGCAGGCGACGATCACGGCCTGCGCTCCGCACGCCTTGGCGTCGGAGAGGATGCGGCCGACGAGGTCGTCCACGATGCCCTGTTCGGTGAGCGCCAGCGAGGCGCCGCAGCAGTCGGTCTTGTAGTTCCAGTCCACCGGCTGGCAGCCGACCGCCTTGACGACCTCGTCCATGTGCGTCGGGTACTCCGGGTCGTCAGCGAGCGTGACCTTCGGCGGCCGGGTGAGCAGGCAGCCGTAGTAGCAGGCCACCTTGAGGCCGTCGAACGGCCGCGTGACCTTCGCGGCGAGCTCCTCCAGGCCGACGGCGTCGTGGTAGACGTCGACGAGGTTCTCGACCTCGACCCCGCCGTCGTACCCGCGGCCGACCACGGCGCGCACGTCGGCCGCGGTCTCCTCGCTCTCCTCCACCTCGTGGGCGCCGGTCTTGAAGCGGCTGTAGCAGGCGGCGCACGGGACGGCGACGGCGTCCAGCCTCATGTCCTGCTCCACCTTGGCCAGCTCGTTGACCGGCAGGGCGATGCTGAGCAGGCGGTTGATGGAGTGGGCCGCGGTGTTGCCGCAGCACTCCCAGCCCGGGATCTCCTGGAGCACCAGGTCGAGCGCCCGGGCCGTCGCCTTGAAGCTGGCGTCGAACTCACCCGAGGTGCCGTGCAGCGAGCAGCCGGGGTAGTACGCGAGAGTCTTGGTCATGACTGGCCTCCCTCGCCGCCGGCGCGCGACTCGCGAGCCCGGGTGATGCTCTCGGCGGTGGCGACCATGCGCTTCATGGCCTTGGTGTCGCCACGCTTGAGCGTCGGGTTGATCTTGCCCTTGAGGAGCATCTTGGGGCCGAGCGTGAACCAGTTCCTGGCGCTGCTCGGCCTCTTGAGGACGTCGAGGGTGATGAGCTCGACCTCCCACATGCGGCCCCAGCGGACGAACGAGTCGTAGTTGAGCTTGAGCATCTGGGCCGAGGGCGTGCCCGCCGGGATGCGGCCCTGCTTGCGCGCCATGATCTTGAGCTCGTCCATGATCGTGGCGATGTCGATGCCCTGGGGGCAGCGGGTCGTGCAGGTCTCACAGCCCGTGCACAGCCAGATGAACCGGTCGTCGAAGATCATGTCGAACTGCCCGAGCTGGACGGCACGCATGATCATCGCCGGGTGCATGTCGGAGTACCGGGCCACCGGGCACCCGGAGGTGCACTTCTTGCACTGGTAGCACTTGTAGGCGTTCTCGTCACAGCCGGCCGTGACCTGCCGGCTGAGCGAGGGACTCGGTGTGCAGGTGGTGGTCATGGACGACCTCCTAGGCGACCGTGGGGCGCGGCATGAGGCCTGCCGCCTCCACGATCTCGGGCACTGCCTCTTCCCACTCGACGGCCATGATGTGGACGCCGGCGACGCCCTCGATCTCGGCGAGCTCCTTGATCATCTCGACGGCGAGCTTCTTGCCCTCCGCGTGCGAGGGCGGGCCCTTCTCGACGCTCGCCATGCGGTCGACGATCTCGTCCGGCACGTCCATGCCCGGCACGAAGTTCTTCATGTAACGGGCGCCGCCGACTCCCTTGAGCGGGGTGATGCCGGCCAGGATCTTGATCTCCTGGTGCAGGCCCTCGGCGCGGACCTCCTCCATCCACTTCTTGAACTTGGGGATGTTGAAGATGCACTGGGTCTGCATGAAGTCGGCGCCGGCGAGGATCTTCTTCTTGAGCCGGATCGCGCGGTATTCGAACGGGTCGCCGAAGGGGTTCTCGGCGCAGCCGATGTAGAACTTCGGCGCGACGTCCATCTCCTCACCGCAGGAGAACTTCTTCTCGTCGCGCATGTCCTTGAGCATCTGGATGAGGTTGATGGCGTCCAGGTCGTGCACGCCCTTGGCTTCGGGGTGGTTGCCGAAGCTCATGTGGTCGCCGGTGAGGCAGAGGCAGTTGTGGATGCCGAGGGTGTGGGCGCCCAGCAGGTCTGCCTGCATGGCGAGACGGTTCCTGTCCCGGCAGGTCATCTGCACGATGGGCTCCACGCCGTTCTGCTTGGCGGCGAAGCCGGAGGCGATGGAGCTGATGCGCACCACGGCCGTCTGGTTGTCGGTGATGTTGACGGCGTCGACGTAGCCGTGGAGCATCTTGGCCTTGTTCTCGATGACGCTGCCGTCGGCGCTCTTGGGCGGGCCGCACTCGCCCGTGACCGCGAACTTGCCCTCGCTCAGGATCTTCTCGAGGTTGGTGCCAGCCTTGTACTCAGTCGCGGTCATACCGGCTTCGCCTCCTCGCGCACCATCTTCCGCGGGCCGCCGGAACTGCTGAGGTTCCACTTCTTCGGCGGCCGGTTCTTGATCATGAGTTCTTCGCGCCCCTGCGCCTTGAGGCGTTCCCAGATGAGGTGCCAGGCGCAGTCGATGTCTTCTCCCTCCGGCGTCTTGACCTCGCACTTGCCGTCG
>JAAZAR010000013.1 GCA_012514235.1 Actinomycetota bacterium | reverse complement strand
TCGCGGAAGGTGACCTGTGGCGGCTCGCGGCTCGGCTCGCGGCGCGCAGGCGCGCCGCGAGCCGTCAGCTCGACGACGCGTCGACGGCGATCAGCGTGAGCCCGAGCTCGCCCTCGAGGGCGCGGATGCGGGCGAGCTGCTCGTCGTCCGGATCGGCCACCGGTGCCTGCAGTTGCGGGCCCAGCTCGTCCATGATCCTCCGGAGCTTCTCCTCGCGCGCCGGGTCGAGCGACCGGCACGAGAACGCCACGAGGGCCACGCCGAGATCCTCTTCCAGCGACTGGATCCTGGCGAGCGCCTGCTCGTCCAGCTTCCTGGTGATCTCACAGAACATCCTGCACTCCTTGTTCCGTCCGCCGATGCGCAGAGTGTACCGTGCCGCGTTTGGGCGCAGGCGGCGCGCCGTCTCAGGCGACCGGCACGTCCGACGAGGCTTCCTCCGGGAGGTCGAGCAGCACGCTCTGCCTGCGGGTGCGGCGCGCCGTGACCGCGAAGAGCACCAGTGCGGCCGACGCCGAGACGGCCATCAGGACACCGACGGAGGTCGCCGTGACCGCGCCGCCGATCCCGATGAGCGGCATCGCCAGCGCGCCCAGCCCGAGCCGCAGGCCGCCGAAGTAGGCGGAGGCGGTCCCGGCCACGTCCGGGTGGAGCGAGAGGGCCAGCGCCGTCAGATCGGGCAGGATGACCCCCATGCCCGAGACGATGACGAAGAACGGGACGGCCAGGCCCCAGATGCCGAAGGCGCCGGTGAGGGCCGAGACGAGTACGGTCGCGCAGGCGATCGTGAACACGACGATGACCACGGCGAGCAGCACGCGCGGGGAGAAGCGGGCCAGCAGACGGTGGTTGGTCTGGCCCGCCGCCAGCATCCCGAGCCCGTTCACCGCGAACAGGACGCTGTACGTGGTCGGCGACACGCCGAAGCCCTGCTGCAGGACGAACGACGAGCCGCCCAGGTACGCGAAGAAGGCGATGTAGAGGAGGGCGGCCGTGAAGGTGTAGCCGACGAAGCGGGCGTCGCGCGTGAGTCCGGTCATGGTGCGGAACGCCGAGCGCAGGCCGCCGCGGACCCGGCGCTCCCGCGGCAGGCTCTCCGGCAGCCACAGGACGACCGCCACGAGGGCCACGACGCTGACGACGGCGAGAGCGATGAGCGGGCCCCGCCAGCCGAGCAGGCGCAGCATCTGGGCGCCGGCCAGCGACGCGACCAGCGGCGCCGTCCCTCCGATGATGACGATCCAGGAGAACAGGCGGGCGGCCTGCCGGTCGCGTGCGTAGTCGGTGACCATCGCGTTGGGGATGGCCAGGCCGAAGGAGGCGGCCATCCCCTGCACCAGGCGGGTCCAGATCAGCAGGTCGACGGTCGGAGCCAGGATGCAGACGAGCGCCGACGCCGCGAACACCGCGAGTCCGGCGATCAGGGTCGGGCGTCGGCCTCGCTCATCGCTGACGGGGCCGGCGATGAGCTGCCCCAGTCCGAGGCCGACCAGGAAGGTCGTGATGGTGAGCGCGACAGCGGAGTCGGAGGCGGCGAGAGCCTCCGCCATCTGGGGCAGCGCCGGGAGTAAGAGGTCGGTGGAGAACGAGCCCAGCGTCCAGAGGCCGCCGAAGATCAGGATGATGGCGGCCCGGCGGCCCGGCGCGAGGGTGTCGAAGGGTGAGGCGGGGTGCTGCACGGCATCGAACACTACCGTGCGGGCGTGCCCGCGGCCAGCTGGGCGGACGGCGGGCTCCCCGTCGTCCGGCGGCCGCACGGTCGATCCGTGACGGCGCCTTGCCGTCCGCTACGCGCCCAGCGTCGTGAAGCGCTCGCTCAGGCGGTGCCGGTGCTTCTCGGTCTGGTCTCGCAGGGTGTCCAGCACCTTGACGACCTCAGGGGGGTCGTTGTCGTAGACCACGAGCACCTGTGACTCGATGAGCGAGTCCTCCAGCTTGATCGCCACGCGGAACGCCTCCTGCAGCGGGAACCCGGCGGCCGGCGTGATGCGCGCCAGGTTCGCGAGCCGGGCAGTGTCTGCGCGGATGTCCGCGAGGTCGAAGCCGCGGTCCGCGGCGAACGACGCCACGTCGACGTCCCCGTCGACCAGCGAGCGCAGCATGGCGCCGTGACCGTGCTCGTCGCGGGCGAGCGCCGTCCAGAGTCCCGCGACGTCCGGGTACGCGTCGGCGTACGCGGAGTACAGGGCGCTCATGGCCTCCTCGTGCTCGGCGAGCGCGAGGATCACCGAGCGCGGATCCTCAGTCATCGGAATGCACCTCCAAGGAAGAGTCGCCGACGATGCTAGCGCATGTCCACGATACGGACAATGGCCGACCGTTCCGCGGAACGGACCGCCGCCTTGACAGCTCGGGCGGCGGCCTGTAGTGAGGGGGGCGTGGACGTCCCGCAGCACCCCCCCGAACCGATCGCCGGTCGCGGCATGAGTCGCGGCCTGATCCTGCTGTTCGCCGTCGCGACGGGCCAGGCGGTGGCCAGCAACTACCTGGCCCAGCCGCTGCTCGACACGCTGCGCGACCAGTTCGGGGTGACGGCCGCAGTCGCCGGCCTCATCGTGACGACCGCGCAGATCGGTTACGCGGCAGGTCTGATCCTCCTCTTGCCGCTGGGCGACCTCCTCGAGCGGCGACGGCTCATCACGACGCTCGCCGCCGTCACGGTCGCCGGCCTGGCCGCCGCCGCGGTCGCGCCCTCCATCGGGTTCTTCGTCGCGGCGGCCGCGGTCGTCGGACTCACCTCCGTGATGGCGCAGGTGCTCGTCCCGTTCGCTGCGACCTTGGCCTCCGAGTCAGAGCGCGGCCGGGTCGTGGGCGACGTCATGAGCGGACTGATCCTCGGCATCCTGCTGGCGCGCACGTTCTCCGGGCTCGTCTCGCAGGCGGCCGGCTGGCGTACCGTGTACGCGGTGGCCGCCGCGCTCATGCTCGTGCAGGCGGTCGTGCTGTACGTCAAGCTGCCGCGCTACCGTCAGTCGGCCGGTCTTGCGTACCCGCGGCTGCTCGCCTCCATACTCGACATCGCGCGCGGCGAGCCGGTACTCCGCCGCCGCGCGCTCTACGGCGTCTTCTCCTTCGCGACGTTCAGCGTGCTGTGGAGCACGCTGGCGTTCCTGCTCGCCGGTCCCCACTTCGGGTATGGCGACGGCATCATCGGGCTCTTCGGTCTGGTCGGAGCTGCCGGGGCTCTCACCGCATCCGTCGTCGGCCGGTACACGGACCGCGGCTGGACGTATTGGCTCACCGGCGGTTCCTGCCTGCTCATGCTCGCCGGCTTCGGCGCCCTGTGGCTCGGACGCGAGTCGCTGCCGCTCCTGCTTCTGGGGATCGTCGTGCTCGATGTGGGGTCCCAAGGCGTGCACATCAGCAACCAGAGCGAGATCTACCGGCTGAGGCCGGAGGCCCGGAACCGCATCAACGCCTTCTACATGACGTCCTGTTTCGCCGGAGCGGCCGCCGGCTCCGCAGCGGCGGCCTTCGCCTACGGCACCTGGGGCTGGGCCGGCGCCTGCGCGCTCGGCGGTCTTGTGTCTCTGGCCTCGGTCGTGCGCTGGGTCACCGACCGCCAGCGGCCGCCCGCACAGAGGGAGCCCTTCTGCGAGGCGGACCCGCCCGCATGACCGTCACGCCGCCACGACCGCTCGCGCCGCGGCGCGAGACCGCGTTCCGTCACCCGAGGAGGAGACAGGCATGAGGTTCATCGACGCCCATCTGCACACCGACATGATCGAGGACGTCCAGCTGCAGAAGCTGGTGATGATGGGCATGGAGGCAGCCGTCATCCCCAGCCCTCACATGTTCATCGGCACCCACGACGCCGAGACGGTGCTGCAGCTCTGGGAGCGCTTCCTCACCATGGAGACGACAACGGCGAAGACGCTCGGGTTCGAGGCGTTCACGTCCATCTCCATCCCCTTCTTCGGCGTGAGCCGGGCGGATGCGGAGAGGTGTCTGGAGCGCATGCCCGAGTTCCTGAAGAACGAGCGCGTCGTCGCCATGGGTGAGATCGGCCTCGACACGGGGACGGAGTTCGAGGAGTGGCTGTTCCGCGAGCACTTGCGGCTGGCGGGCGAGCACGACCTGCCGGTGATCCTCCACACGCCGATCCGGCTGGCTCCGCAGGGTCCCGTGGTCACGCCCCGGGTCTTCGAGATCGTCAAGGAGGAGGGGTTCCCCGTGGAGCGCTGCGTGTTCGACCATGCCGCCGAGGAGACCATGGACTTCCGGATGAGCACCGGCGGCATGGTCGGCCTCAGCATCTGCTGGGACAAGATGCCGCCGGAGGTCGCCGCGCGCATCGCCATCGACCATCCGGACTGGCGCGACCGCCTCATGATCAACTCGGAGCTCGGCGGCATGGGCAACGACTACTTCATGGTCCCGCGCGTGCAGCTGGCGATGCGGCTGTTCGGTCTGGACAAGGACACCATCGACGCGGTCTGCTATCGGACGCCGCGGGACTTCTTCGCGTTACCGGTGGACTGAGCGCGACCGGTCGGGCTCGTCGGGCGGCGACGGCCGCGTCAGAGCGAGCCGTACGGGGGCGGGCCCGGCGGAGCAGATGCTCCGCCGGGCCCGCCTCTCTCTTGCCGCTCTGACGCGGTACCTGAAAGGTCACGCCTCCGCAGTGCCGGAGTTCTCACCGGACCCGGCCGCCTCGGGCGGCGCCTGCTCGTCCTGCGCCGCCTCGGGGGCTTCGCCGGCGGCGGTCTCCGTGGCCTGGGTCGGCTCCGCTGGTGCCGCGGCCGGCTCCGCTGCCGCGGCCTCGGAGGCGGGTGCGGTCGTCCCGGCGGCCGTCTCTGCCGGGGTCACGGGGGCCTCGGGCGTCACCGGAGCGGCGGTCTGCGCGGGCGCCGCCGGCGGCGCGGGCGGCGCTGAGAGCTGCACCGTCTGGTGGTCGTAGTCGCGCGTCGCGAAGTAGGCGCCGGCGAGGACGGCGACGGTGAACGGGAAGGTGATCATGCCCACCCAGCCGTTGGCGACGGCGCCGATGGCGACGAAGATGACGAACAGCGCCAGGTGCTCCCAGAAGCCGTTGTCGACGACCCGGTGGTAGCTGGCCGCCATCGCGTCGGTCAGGCCCATCCTGCGGTCGACCATGAACGGGAACACGTAGATCCAGATGGTGGCGAGCAGCACCCCGCCGACGATGGTGAGCGAGGCGAGCCCGACGAGCACCACCAGCACGAGGGCCGCCCAGAGATAGCTCCAGAAGCGGTCGAAGCAGGAGAAGACGTCGCCGATCTCGGCGCGGCGTCCGTCCCGGATGCGGCGGATCGCCATGGAGTAGAGGCCTGCGACGAGCGGACCGGCGAGGATGCCGAGGGTGATCACCGACAGCAGTCCGGCGATCAGCGTGCCGACCAGGAACGGGACGATGTCGGCGGTGAAGGCGTCCCAGCCCTTCTTGAAGGCGAGACCGACGTCGAGGCGCGGTCTCGCGAGTGCGGTTGGTGCGGCGGTGACTGTCATCGTGGGTTCCTTTCCCCGAGCTGTTGACCTGATGACAGCCTAGAGGCGAGAGGCGCTCCGGTCGTCTCCCGCCGGATTGAACCCGGGGTCAACTGCGGGAAGAACCTGCGCGCCGGCGGCGTGCCCCCGCGGGGGGACGCCGCCGGCGCGCCGGGGAGACGCCGGCGACCGAGGGGTCTCCCCGGGGCCGCCGGCGTCCGTCATCCGGGGGTCAGAACGCCATCGGGTAGGTGTTGGGCCACTGACTCGGACCCATGCCCCTGCTGATCGCGTAGGCGGTGGCGCGGATCTGCGCCCAGCCGTTGAAGATGCTCTCACGGCGCCAGGGGTTCCAGGAGCCGCTCCACGTGCTCGGGTAGTACTGGAACAGGCCCTTGTACATGGTGCCCGCCGTGCGACGGCCACCAGACTCGAGGATCATCAGGCGGTGCAGGCCGTGAGCGCTCACGCGGTACTTCTTGCAGGCGATCCTGATGAGCGGCTTCCACTGGCCGCGACGGTTCCAGTCCGCGATCTGCTCGAGCGTCCTGATGCGCTTCTTCAGGCTGCGCACCCTCGCCGTCCACTTGCGCTCCAGTCTCTTGGCCTTGGACTTCCGCTTCTGCTGGGCGGCGACCTCGTCGGCAGTCACGACGCCGTCGGCCAGCAGCTTCGCAGCAAGGGCCGGATCCATGGCGGCCGGGATGACGACGGGGACGGCGGCGGGGTCGGAGACGACGCCGCTGCCGAGGGCGTTCGTCGCGGCATGCAGCGCGCGCGCCCCCTTGAGGTCGGCGACCGCTCTGCGGGTGCGCTCGCGGGCCTTGTCGCGGTGCTGTTTGGCTGCACGCAGCTGCCGCTTCAGCTTGGGGACGGACGGGTCCTTGGCCGCGGCCGGGCCGGCGAAGATGCTCACGGCCAGGATCGCGAGGAGCAACGAGATGAAGACGGTCCTGAGTCGCACGACGTCCTTTCGACGTGGTGTCCCGTGCGGCAGCGGCGGGGCCTGTGCCGGGCGGGCTGTCGGCGCCGGACCGAGCTCCGCCGTACGGCAGGACCGTCAACGAAAAAGGGGGGAGACGAATCTGCAGGGGGGCGGGCGCGAGGAGGCGCCTTGTGTGTAGATTCCGCTCCACAGTGAACCCGAGATCCCTGGCTCGCGCAACCCGGACTGCCGATCCTCGTGTTACGTGCCTAGCACGGGGAGCGTAGGGTTGACCGGGGGTTCGAGGGCCCCCTAGCCTCGTCAATTCCGTCCCCGATGGGCGGAACGGCCGACCAGCGGCCGCGGCGTCATCAAGGCGCCCACCGAGAGACCGGGCACGCGTTCCCGGTCATCAAGGAGGCACACGATGCACCACACTCGCCTGGTCGGAGGTCTCATCTCCCTGGCAGCCCTCCTGACCCTCCTGCTCGTCCCCGGCATACTCCTCGCCGCCCCGGCGCCGGGGCCGGATGCCCTCTCCGGGTCCCCGGCGCCGTCGCCGGCCGGATCTCCGGCGGACGCGCCGTCGCCCACCGCCTCCGCGACGGCCGAGCCGGCGGCGAAGCCGGCACCCAAGAAGCGCAAGCTCAGTAAGAAGCAGCGGCGGGCCAGGAGAGTCGCGCGGAAGCGCAAGCTCGTCCTCACGGTCGCCCGCCGGCAGCTCGGCGTGCGCTACGTCTGGGGCGGCGCGTCTCGTCGCGGCTTCGACTGCTCGGGGCTCACCCTGTACGTCTTCCGCAGGCTCGGCCGGTCGCTGCCGCACGGCGCCACGGCCCAGGCGCGGCGCGGCAAACGTGTCTCGCTGCGCCGTCTCGCGATCGGCGACCTGGTGTTCTACGGCCGGTCCGGCTCCTACCACCACGTCGCCATCTACGTGGGGCGCGGCCGCATCATCCACGCGCCGCGCGCCGGCTCGGTGGTGAGCTACTCGCGCGTCGGGGCCGCCGCCACCGCCCGCCGTCTCATCGGCGCCTGAGCCTCAGCCGTCCTCGGCCAGCAGGTCCCGGAGGGCGCCCTTGGGATCGTCCGTCACGGGGGGGCCGTGCGCCAGGCAAAGCACCTCGAACGGCAGCTCGAGCAGGTGCGCCACGCTTGCCCGTGTCGCCGCCGGATCCTCGTGGAAGGCAGGGTCGATGAAGCGCACCCCTGCCTCGCTCGAGCTGATCAAGTCCGGACAGAAGACGATCCCGGGGTCGCCCTCGTACAGGAAGGAGTAGTGCGGCCACTCGGGGCCGGGCGTCCGGATCGCTCTGAGCCCGCCCGGCAGTCGCTGGCCGTCGACATAGGTCCGGCTCGGGGCCTCATCCGCAGCGCCGGCGTCCTCCGGCAGCCACACCTCGGCGCCGAACTGGCGCCGGTACCGCCACGCGGACCGCTGGTGGCACCGCGCGGTCAGCAGGATCGTCATGGGGCGAGGGAGTCCGGCGAGCGCCTTGTCGTCGAGGCGCACGGCGTCGATGAGCACGCAGCCCTCGCGGGTGAGCAGCGCCTGCGAAGTCGACGTGTGCCCGCCGATGGCGCTGTTGCTGATGCTCCACGTCCAGAGCCCCGGGACGACCTCTTCGGCCGCCGGGGCGGTCTCTCTCGGCTCGGTCATGGCTTCTCCTCAGGGGGACGGTCGTCGGGCGGTCGCGCGGTTCGAAAACGAGCGGTAGAGGGAGCCGCTGTGCGCTCAGCCGCCGGCGATGGTGAACCTGCTCGCGATGGGCGTGCCCGCCTTGAGCATCGCCCACACCGGGCAGATCTGCCCTTCGGCGAGCCGCAGGGCGTGCTCCACCCGGGCCGGGTCGACGTCACCGTGCACGGTGAAGACGAGGTCGATCTCGGTGAGCACGGTGGGGTGCTCGTCGCGGCGCACGCCGCGGGCCGCGACCTCCACGCGCTCCACCGGCTGGCCGTCGCGGCGGAGGAGCGCCGCCACCGCGCTGCCGCTGCAGCCGGCCAGGCTGGCGAGCAGCAGCCGGAGCGGCGTCATGCCCTTGAGGTCACCGTCCGTCCCCGGGAGCGGATAGTCGACCACCACGTCGTGACCGCCAGCGCTGATCGCGAACTCCATGGGGCCCTGCTGGACTGCGTGTACTGTGAGTTCTGACGGCATGGGATGCTCCTGCGCCGGGGTGATACTGCCGACTCCAGTGTTCCAGCTCCGGAGGGACATGTCCTCCGGGAGCCCGGGGCCGGCTGGGTGAAGCACCCGCGTCGTCGGCGGCCGCGTCACGGCCCTCTGACTGCGCCCGTCCTCGGCGGGGAAAGCACATCCAGCAGAGCTCACGCGGAGAGGAGAGCCGAAATGATCGACGTCATCGTCTGGTCGGACATCGTCTGACCGTGGTGCTACGTCGGCGCGTCGCGCTGGCTCGCAGCCCTCGATCAGGTGGACGGCGCCGAGCAGCTGAACTGGCGCTTCGGCGCGTTCGAGCTGGACCCGTCCGTGCCCGCGGAGGGGGTCCCGTGGGCCGAGTATCTGGAGGAGAAGTACGGCCCTGACGCCGTCGCCGGGATGTCGGAGAGTCTGCGGCGCGCCGCCGCGGCCGACGGCCTGCCGCTGCTCGGTCTGGACGAGGTGCGCCACCGGCCGAACACCTTCCTCGCGCACCGCCTCCTCGCCGGGGCGCTCGAGGAGCGAGAGGACGAGAAGGGCGAGCTCGTGCACCAGGAGCTGCAGCGGCGGCTCGGCCTCGGGCTGCTGTCGGCGTACTGGGGCCGCGGGGAGGACATCGGCGACCGCGAGGTGCTCGAGCGTCTCGCCGCGGCGGCCGGCATGCCGCCGGCACGGGTGGTGGCCGCCTTCGAGGACGACCTGGCGGCGACGGCCGTGCGGCTCGACGAACGGCGCGCCGCCAGGCTGGGGATCCGGGCCGTCCCCACGTTCATGTTCGGACGGCGTTTCGCGGTGAGCGGGGCGCAGCGTGCGGAGGCGCTCGCGGACGCCGTCCGCCGCGGCCTCACCGGGGCCTGACCTGGCGCCTGACGCCGGCCCGCGGCTGCTCTGATCACGAGGCGTCCCTGCGCCGCCCGGCGCTCGATTGTGACCGGCGGCCGGCGAACGTATCATGGTGCCAGAGAGGCGCCCGCAGGGCGCCGGGACCGACGAACCGGCCGGGCCCTCCGGCTTCCGCCTGGAGGGAGGCATTCGCCAAGCCAGCGCCCGGTCGGTGCAGAGGAGGCTGCATGACCGACGCCGCCGTCGCCGTGGCGGGTGCCTGGACCACCGATCCTTCACGACTCCCCGATGAGCTGTCGTCCACGTTCCGTGGCGTCATGGGATGGGGGGGCGTGGCCGTGTGGGACGAGTCCGTCGACATCGTCGACCTCACCCGCGAGTTCGCCGCCCGCACCGTGCAGGAGTGCTGCGGCCAGTGTTTCCCCTGCCGTATCGGCATGCACGAAGTCGCCGAGATCCTCGAGGAGATCTGCGAGGGCAAGGGTACCGAGGAGCGCCTGCAGCGTGCCCTCGAGCTCAGTCGCCACGTGGCCGAGGCGTCGCGCTGCGATCTCGGGCGCACCGGCGGCTACGCCGTGCTCGACTCGCTCGAGCAGCATCACGACCGCTTCGTGGCCGCCGTCCGCGCGAAGCAGCCGCTCCCGCGCGGCCGCTACGCCTCGACGGTCGTGGCGCCGTGCATGGGGGCATGCCCCGCCGGCGTCGACATCCCGGCCTACGTCGAGCAGCTGCGCATCGATGAGGTCGAGCGCTCGGCCGAGGCGGTCCGCAGGCGTTGTCCCATGCCCGCCACCATCGGCCGCGTCTGCGTGCGTCCCTGCGAGGACGCCTGCCGCCGCGGCTCCGTGGACGAACCGGTCGCCATCCGCACGCTCAAGCGGTTCGTCGCCGACACCGAGGCCGAGCCCGTCGTCGAGCCGCTTCCGGGCAAGCCCAGGGTCGCCATCATCGGCGCCGGCCCGGCGGGATTGGCCTGCGCCAACTACCTCGGCGCGAACGGCATCAAGAGCACCATCTTCGAGGCGCTGCCGGAGGCGGGCGGCATGGCCGCCGTCGGCATCCCCGAGTACCGCCTGCCGCGGCAGGTCCTTCGCAGCGAGGTCGAGCGCGTCGAGGCGCTCGGCGTGGAGATCAGGTACAACTTCCGGTTCGGTGTCGACGCCACCATGGACGACCTCTTCAACCAGGGATACGAGGCCATGTTCGTGGCCGTCGGCGCCCATCAGTCCGCCCGCATGGGCTGTGAGGGCGAGGACGCCGGGTACGACGGGTTCATGCCCGGTGTCGAGTTCCTGCGGGAGATCGCCTTCGGCGCCACGCCGCTGACCGGCGAGACCATGCTGGTCATCGGCGGCGGCAACGTGGCCATGGACTGCGTCCGCTCGGCACGCCGCCTGGGCTTCTCCGACGTCAAGCTCCTGTATCGGCGCACGGAGGCGGAGATGCCGGCCGACCCCGTGGAGATCGCGGAGGCCAAGGAGGAGGGCGTCGAGATGGTCACCCTCGTGGCTCCGACCAGGATCATCGCCGACGACGGCGTGGTGAAGGGCCTCGAGTGCCGGCGCATGCAGCTCGGGGAGCCCGACGCCTCCGGGCGTCGCCGCCCCGAGCCGATCGAGGGCTCCGAGTTCGTCATCCCGTGCGACTGCATCGTGCCGGCCATCGGCCAGGTCTGCTCCGTCGACCAGCTCATGCCCAGCCACGTCGAGGTCAGCAAGTGGAAGACCATCGAGGTCGACCCGCTCACCATGCAGTCGTCCGACCCGCGGGTGTTCGGCGGCGGCGACTGCTACACGGGGCCGAGCAGCCTCGTCGCGGCTCTCGCCGCCGGCCGTCGCGCGGCGGTCTCCATCGCCGCCTTCCTGCAGGGATGCGATCCGGCGCCGACGCCGGAGGAGCGGCTCGAGCACGCCATGCTCGCCGTCGTCCGGGACGAAGTGCAGGCGCCCATCCCGTTCACCGGCAGCACGGAGAAGCTGCGCCCCGCAGTCGTGCCGCCCGAGGTGCGCATCCAGTGTTTCGACGAGGTGGAGGGCCCGGTGACCGCCGCCGACGCGCGGCGAGAGGCCGAGCGCTGTCTCCGCTGTTACCGGCTCGCCGTGGGGGTGGTGTGACATGTCCGACGCTCAGACGACCGGAGCACAGGCGGCGGAGACGCAGATGAACACCGCCGCTCACATCACCATCGACGGCCGCGACCTCACGTTCGATCCCGGCCAGACCATCCTCGACGTCGCCACGGCCAACGACATCGCCATCCCCACGCTCTGCTATCTCTCCGAGGCGGGCCACCGCGACGTGTGCCGCATCTGCGTGGTCGAGGTGGCCGGTGCGGGCAGGCTGCTGCCTGCCTGCAGCACACCGGCCACCGCGGGCATGGACGTACGGACCATGAGCGACCGCGTACGTCAGTCACGCCGTGCCACGCTCGAGCTCCTCATCAACTCCGGACGCCACACCTGCATCACGTGTGACGCCCTGGGTGAGTGCGAGCTGAGCCGGCTCGCCTACGAGTACCAGGTCGAGCCGCCCCGCGAGCTGCCGTCGGCGGACGAGTTCCCCTTCGTCGAGGACGGCTGCGTCGTCCGCGACTACTCCAAGTGCATCCTCTGCGGCCGCTGCTGGGCCGCCTGCACCGCGATCCAGGTCCACGGCGTGGTGCCGCATCCGTCCGGCCGGCGCGCGGAGCGCACCGGCGGCAAGGACTGGTATCCGCTGCCGGACCTCGAGCAGTGCGAGCTCTGCGGTCAGTGTGTCGAGGTCTGTCCGGTGGGAGCGCTCACGGAGCGCACCGCCAGGGGAGCGGCCCGCTACTGGGAGCTGCAGCGCGTCCGCACCACGTGCCCTCACTGCGGCATGGGCTGCCAGACCGTCGTCCACCTCAAGGACGGCGAGGTGGTCAAGGTCACCGGGGCCGGTGACGTGCCTCCCAACCGTGGCCGGCTGTGCAAGCGCGGCCGCTTCGCCGTCCTGGAACGGAACGACCACCCGAGGCTCGAGGACCCGCTCGTGCGGAGGAACGGCGAGCTGGTCAAGGCCTCCTGGGACGAAGCGCTGGACCTCGTCGCCGAGAAGCTCGGCGCATACTCCCCCGGCGACGTGGCCGGGCTCATCGCCCCGGTGTGCACCAACGAGGAGGCCTACCAGGCGCAGAAGTTCTTCCGCGCCGTGCTCGGCACCAACGATATCGATCACCGCGCCGCCGAGGCTTCGCGCGTGCCGGCGGCGAGCACGGCGATGGGGGCCGGCGTCTGCTACACCTCCGGCGTCCTGAGCGTCCTGGAGGAGGCCCGCGCCGTGCTCGTCGTCGGCGACGGCGCGGTAGCCGACCATCCCGTGGCCGGCGCGGCGCTCCGCCGCGCCGTCCGAGACGGCGCTCGCCTCATGGTGCTGGACGCCGGGAACAGCGACCTCGGCGATGTCGCAGCGGTGCGCGTCACCACGGATGCAGCGGCGATCCCCGAGGTGCTCGACGGCGTCATCGCCGTCCTGCTGGCGAACGACCTGGCCGATCGGCGTGACGCCGGCGAGACGGTGCCGCACGAGCCTGAGCTCGAGGCCATGCTCGCCGCCGCGCTTCCCGAGCACATCGCCGACGACACGGGCGTCGATGCGGCCACCATCCGCGAGATCGCCGCCACGCTCGTCGACGTACGACCGGCTGTGGTCTGTGTCACACTGGGTCCGACCGACGACCTCGCCGGCACCGGCGCTGCCGTCGTCAAGCTCCAGTCTCTGCTCGACGACCTGGCCGGCGCCCGCAGCGTCTCGCTGCCGCTCGGCGCCGGCAACGTCCAGGGGCTGCTCGCCATGGGTGTCGCGCCGGACGTGCTGCCGGGCGGCGACCCGGTCGCCGACGCGGAGGCACGGCAGCGGCTCGCCGACGCCTGGTGCGTCGCCTCGCTGCCCGCCGAGCCCGGCCGCTCGACTGCCGCGATCCTCGCCGGCCTCCAGGGCGACGCCCTCAAGGCCGTCTGGGTGTGGGCCAACGAGGCGGCCTCCTTCGGTGGCGAGACCACCGCCGTCCGGGCCGCTCTCGAGGCGGCCGACTTCGTCGTCGTCCAGAGCGCCGTTCGCGGCGACCTCGCCGACACGGCCGACGTGGTGCTGCCGGTCGTCGCCTGGGGCGAGGAGGACGGCACGTACACCAACGCCGAGCGCCGCCTCAGCCTGCTGCGCCGGGTGCAGCGGGCGCCTGGCTCCGCACGACCCGGCTGGTGGGTGTTCCGGGAGGTCGCCAAGCGGCTGGGTCACGAGTGGCAGCCCGGCTATCCCAAGGCCGTGTGGGAGGACGAGATCGCCCTGCTCATCCCGGCCCTGGCCGGCGTCACCTGGGCCGAGTTGAGCGAGTACGGGCTCTGCTGGCCCGCGCCGGCACCGGTCCCGGCGTGAGGCGGCCTGCGGCGCCGGCACGTGGTCCGGCGCCCGGGACTGATTGACTTCGGCGGCGCTGCCTCGGCAGCGCCCGACGCAGATTGATTCGAGCGGGGCGGCGGAAGAGCCCTTCGGGCCCCTCCGCCGCCCCGCCCGCGCGTACGGCTCCGCTCAGCTGCCGCCACCCCGCCGGTCGCGCTCCGCGGGTGTCGACGCCGACCGGCGACCTCGCGTCAGGCCGCGGCCCCCGTCAATGCCGAACGGCAGGCCGTCCGGTCCCGCCACTCAGTCTTCGAACTCCCCCTCGCCGAAGCCCGAGTGGCGGCCCCAGTCGAAGTCGTCCCAGCCGGTGGCCGTGGAGGTCATGCTGGCGGTGAGCGGCTCGCCCAGGCTCGCGAGGTGCGGCCGGGCCGGGTGCATGACGAAGGGCTCGGCCTTGTGGCGGCTCGCCGCCTTGTCCCATTGGCTCTCGGGGATCTCGTCGCAGCGGCGCAGGAGCAGGTCCCACTCCTCGTCGACCCACCGCTGGAGCTGCTCGAGGACGTGTTCGTTCCCGGGGCGCGCCAGGTGGGCGAACCGGCCTTGGCGCTCCAGCCACTCGCCCAGGGGGCGCTTGTGCCGCGGCCGGTAGGTGAGACGGTACCTGCCCTCGTTGACCTCGAAGAGTGGCCAGTAGCAGGTGTCGGTGGCCAGGCGCGCCAGGGAGATGGTCTCGTCGCCTGGGCTGCGCCAGCCGCGGGGGCAGGGGCTGAGCACGTTGAGGAAGGTGGGGCCGTCGACGGCGAGCGCCTTGGTGGCCTTGTGGATCAGGTCCTGAGGATCGTGGGGCGAGGACTGGGCCACGTAGGGCAGGCGATGGGCGACCATGATCTCGGTGAGGTTCTTCTCGTGGCCGATCTTGCCGGGGAGTTCCTTCCCGACCGGGCTCGTCGTCGTCCAGGCGCCCTGGGGGGTCGCCGAGGAGCGCTGGAAGCCGGTGTTCATGTAGGCGCCGTTGTCGTAGCAGACGTAGAGCATCTGGTGGCCGCGCTCCATGGCGCCGGAGAGCGACTGCAGGCCGATGTCGTAGGTGCCGCCGTCGCCGCCGAAGGCGA
>JAAZAR010000053.1 GCA_012514235.1 Actinomycetota bacterium | reverse complement strand
GCTTTTTCCCTGCAAATTGGCGGAGGGGGTGGGATTCGAACCCACGAACGAGTCACCCCGTTGGCGGTTTTCAAGACCGCTGCCTTCGACCTCTCGGCCACCCCTCCGGCACGCTGAGTGTACACGAGAGCCAGCGGCCTCCCGCGTCGGGCGGCGGTGGCCGCTCACGGCCTCGTCTGCGATACTGCCCGCCATGGATACGCTGCTCATCGGATGCTCGGACGGGCGCATCGCCGCCAGGCTTCAGGCGCTGCTCGACGACCTCGGGCATCCGGACGCCAACCGCATGTTGGTGCCCGGCGGACCGCTCCCGCTTACGCGGCCCGGCTCCGAGCGCCGCGTGGCGCTGGAGTGCGTGCGCGAGATCGTCGAGGTCCACGACGTGCGCAGGATCTATCTCGTGGCGCACCAGGAGTGCGCCGCGTACGAGCGTGCGCTCGGCGGCCTCGGGTTCGACCAGCAGGAGCTCCTCGAGCGCGACCTTCGCAGGGTCAAGACGCTGCTCGAGACCGAGTTCCCCCGCGTGGACGTCGTCTGCTACATGATCCCCTGGAGGGAGAACGGCGAGGGCGCGGCCTACGGGCCGGCCGTCGCGGTCGACTGAAGTCGGCGGCGCCGGCGGCACGGTCCGACCTCGAGGCATGGATACGACGCCATCACACGAGCGGCCGGAGGGAGAGGCGCCGGCGTCCGGGCGGGTCGATGCGGAGTGGCCGCCGGAGCGCGAAGCTCCGCCGGCGGCCCAGGCCGACGTCGAGCGCACCGGGACCCGCTGGGGGCGCTTCGTCGCCGGGCTGCTCGTCGCCGCGGCCGTCCTCGTCGCCGCGGTCGCGACCTTCAACCTGCTCACCGACCCGTGGGGCGTGTTCGGCATCGGGATCTTCCCGCCGCGCGTGAACCAGGACCGGTCCACCAAGGCGGACCTGCTTGCGGAGCTCGAGCAGCCGCCCGAGCTGCTCATCTACGGCTCGTCCCGGGCGTGGACGGTGGAGGCGGCGCGGGTGGAGCGGGCCACCGGCCGCCGTACCTTCAACGCCGCCGTCACCGCCGGCCGGCCGGCCGACGCCTACGTCTTCACCGAGGTCGTCCACGACCTCTGGCCGCGGGCGACGCCGGACTACCTCTGGCTGCTGGATGTGGAGGCGTTCCTCCGCGGTCCGCTGCCTCCGTCGCTGCTGGCGGAGTCGCGGTTCAGCCGCTACCTGCCCTGGCGGGCAAAGGCGGCGGCCCAGCTCGACGAGCTCGGGTGGCTCGCGTCGTGGACGGGGCTGCAGGCGTCCTGGGAGGTGTGGCAGAAGCGTCCCACGCGAGTGAAGGTGCGGGCGAGCTGGCTCAGGCGCATCTCGCCCGACGGCACCGTGAAGACGCCGTCCTCGGACAAGGCGAAGGCGGGGCCGAAGGCGGTCGCACGCTGGGCCGAGGAGGAACGCGCCCAGTACCAGTCGTTCTCGCGTCTCGATCCCGAGGCCGTGACCTACGTGGAGAAGACCCTCGAGCTGTTCGCATCGTGGGGCGGCACCGGCGTCATCGTGCTCACGCCGACGCATCCGGAGGTGCTCTCGGCGGCGGCCGATGCCGGCTGGACGCAGCGTCACGCCGAGCTCCTGCGTCTGTTCGCCGACCTGCAGGACGAGTACGACTTCGCCGTCGTCGACATGACGAGCGTCGATGCCTTCGGGGGCGATCCCGCCGGCTTCTTCGACGCCACGCACATGACCACGGAGAACCAGCGCCGCATGGTCGACGCCGTGCTCGAGCAGGCCGGCGACCGGCTGCGGTAGCGGCCCGCGCGGCCTCCGGTCCTCCGGCCGCCGACGCCCGCGGCCGCCCTACGCTCGAACGCTCACGTATTTTGCCGGACGGCGACTCGGGGAACGCCTCCTAGCAGGAGGTCCGGTGCTGCGGAGGCATCGGTCGTCATGCCGGGAGGCAGTTATGGCAGTCGTAACGTTCCGGGGGGTCAGCAAAGTCTACCCGGGCGGCGCGCGGGCCGTTTCGGACATGAACCTCGACATCGGCGACGGCGAGTTCGTCGTACTGGTGGGGCCGTCGGGCTGTGGCAAGACGACGGCCCTTCGCATGCTCGCCGGGCTCGAGAACATCACCGAGGGCACCATCTCCATCGGCGACCGGGTGGTGAACCACATGGCGCCGAGGGACCGCGACATCGCGATGGTGTTCCAGAACTACGCGCTCTACCCGCACCTCAAGGTGTACGACAACATCGCCTTCGGCCTGCGTCTGCGCAAGGTCCCGAAGGACGAGATAGACAGGCGTGTCAAGCGGGCGGCGGAGGTGCTCGGCCTCGAGGACTTCCCCGACCGCAAACCGCGCGCACTGTCGGGCGGCCAGCGGCAGCGGGTCGCCATGGGGCGCGCCATCGTGCGGGAGCCGCAGGCGTTCCTGATGGACGAACCCCTCTCCAACCTGGACGCCAAGCTGCGCGTGCAGATGCGCACGGAGATCGGGAGCCTGCAGCAGGAACTCGGCGTCACCACCATCTACGTCACGCACGACCAGGTCGAGGCCATGACCATGGGCGACCGGGTCGCCGTGATGCGCAAGGGCGAACTCCAGCAGGTCGCCCCGCCGCAGGAGCTGTACGACCGGCCGGTGAGCCTGTTCGTCGCCGGCTTCATCGGCAGTCCCACCATGAACATGATGGAGGCGACGGTGGAGGAGGCCGGCGACGACCTCTTCGCCGCCGTCGGCGAGCAGCGCCTCAAGCTCGCTCCGGAGGCCAGGGACGCGCATCCGCGGCTGCGCGAGTACGTCGGCCGCCGGGTGGTCCTCGGCGTCCGCCCCGAGGACCTGGAGGACGCCGCGCTCGTCCCGGACACCCCGGAGGACCGGCGGCTGACCGGCAGGGTGATGCTGACCGAGGAGCTCGGCTCCGAGATCAACGTCCACATGGAGATCGGCGCCCCGCCGGTCATCACCGAGGACACCAGGGAACTGGCGGAGGATCTCGGCACCGGCCACCACTTTGAAGCACACGAGCGGCGACGCTCGGACACGTCCAAGATCGTCGGCCGCTTCAATCCGAGGACGCGCGCGAGGAAGGGAGACCTCGTCGAGGCCTCCGTGGACACGCGCGCGCTCCACTTCTTCGACCTCGAGTCTGGTCTCGGTATCTACGACGGCGAGACCGACGGTCGCGGGAGCGTGGGGCACGAAGTCCCCGACAAGCGGCGCGAGGTCGCCGCCTGACCGGCAAAAGGAGAAGACATGAGCAGAACGGTATGGATCATCATCGGCGTCGTCGTAGCCGTTGCCGTGGTCGTGGGCATCGTCGTCGTCGCCACCGACGGGGGCGAGATCAGCGAGTCCGGGGCGGGCCAGCCCAGTCCCGTGGCGACCGACGTCAGCGGCACCGTCTCCGTGATGGCCGTATGGTCCGGTGACGAGCAGGCGTCGTTCCAGGCGGTCATCGACGGGTTCAATGAGCTCTACCCCAACGTGAACGTCGAGTACACGGGGGCCGGCGACCAGCTCCCGACGGTGCTTTCTACGGCCGTCCAGGGCGGGAGCCCGCCGAGCGTCGCAGCGGTCGCTCAGCCCGGACTGATGCGTGACTTCGTGAACCAGGGAGTGCTCAAGCCCCTGGACTTCGCGAGTGACGTGATCAACGAGAACTACTCGCCCAGCACCATCGAGGTCGGCACGGTCGACGACACGCTGTACGGCCTGCTGTTCAAGGGCGCCAACAAGTCGACGGTCTGGTACAACGTCCCGGCGTTCGAGGACGCCGGCGTGACTCCGCCCACGACGTGGGACGAGCTGCTCCAGGGCGCCGAGACGCTGAACGCCTCCGGCGTGAAGGCCTACTCCATCGGGGGCGCCGACGGCTGGACGCTCACCGACCTGTTCGAGAACATCTACCTGCGCACCGCCGGGCCGGATCTCTACGATCAGCTCACGGCACACGACATCCCTTGGACGGATGACTCGGTGACCACCGCCCTCGAGGCGATGGCGCAGGTCCTCGGCGACACCGGTAACATCGCCGGCGGCACCTCCGGTGCCCTGCAGACGGACTTCCCCAAGTCCGTGTCGCAGGTCTTCAGCGACCCGCCCGCAGCAGCCATGGTGTTCGAGGGTGACTTCGTGCAGGGCGAGATCCTCAACTCGACCGACGCGGAGCCGGAGACGGGCTTCAACCAGTTCGCCTTCCCGGCGATCAATGACTCTCCTCCGAGTGTCGTGGGCGGCGGCGACATGATCATCGCCTTTGACGACGATCCTGCGACGCAGGCGTTCGTCCAGTACCTCGCCACCCCTGAGGCGTCGGAGATCTGGGCCTCCCGCGGCGGGTTCTCGTCGCCGAACACCAAGGTCGACACGAGTGTCTATCCCGACTCGATCGCCCAGGCGACCGCCGAGGCTCTGGCCAACGCGGAGGTGTTCCGGTTCGACATGTCCGACCTCGCGCCGTCCGCGTTCGGCGGCACCGTCGGCCAGGGCGAGTGGAAGATCCTGCAAGATTTCCTGCAGGACCCGAGCGACGTCCAGGGCACGCAGCGGGCGCTCGAGAGGGCTGCAGCCCAGGCCTACGGCCAGTGATGAGCCATGACGGACAGCAGCATCACGGCGGAGCCCCCGAACCAGGGGGCTCCGCCCACTGCCGATGAGGCCGGGGCCGATCCGGGCCGCCGGCGCCGCTTCCTCGTCGCCCTGGGCTTCCTGGCTCCGGCCCTGGTCTTCCTCGGCGTCTGGATCGTCTACCCGACGGTCTACACGGTCGTGCGCAGCTTCTACGACCGCTCAGGCGACGCCTTCGTCGGCCTCGACAATTACGGCACGCTGTTCACCACGGACATCCTGCTCACCGCCATCCGCAACAACGCGATCTGGGTGCTCGTCGTACCGGCCGTCGTGACCGCCATCGGCCTCGTGTTCGGCGTGCTCACCGAGCGTATCCGCTGGTCGGTGGCGTTCAAGACCGCGGTCTTCATGCCGATGGCGATCTCCATGTTCGCGGCCGGCGTGATCTGGCACATCATGTACACGCAGGACCCGAGCCAGGGCACGATCAACGCCGCGGTCCGCGTCGTGTCGGACGCGGTGAACCCGCCCGGGGTGCTCTCCGGAGCGGCGCCGTCCGGCGATGACCTGCGCGGTTCGGCGGCGCAAGGCTACCGGCTGCAAGGAGAGCTCAAGGCCGGCGAGGTCGCGCACCTCGGGCTCACCCGCATCCCGGCGAGCGAGGTGAAGGACGGCGTCCAGGCCGTCGTCCCGGCTACGGTCGAGGGCGGCATCACCGGCGTCGTCTGGCGTGACTTCAAGCCGGGCGGCGGCGGCACGGCCGGCGAGGTGGAGGACGGCGAGGTCGGCATCCCCGGCGTGACCCTGCGGCTGACCGACGCCAGCGGCGCCGAGGTCGCCACCGCCACGAGCGGCGCCGACGGCGTGTTCACGTTCCCCGACGTGGGAGATGCGTCGTACCGGCTGGGCATCGCCAGCGAGACCTTCCGCGAGTCCTACGGCGGCGTGAGCTGGCTGGGGCCACGCCTCATCACCCCCGCCATCATCATCGCGTACATCTGGGTGTGGGCGGGCTTCGCGATGGTGGTCATCGCCGCGGGCCTCGCCGCCATCCCGCGCGACGTGCTGGAGGCGGCGCGCACCGACGGAGCCACCGAGTGGCAGGTCTTCCGGCGCGTGACCGCACCGCTGCTCGCGCCGGTCCTGAGCGTGGTGTTCATCACGATGATCATCAACGTCCTCAAGGTGTTCGACATCGTGCTGTCGGTGGCTCCGCCCTCCGTGCAGGACGACGCCAACGTCATCGCGCTCGCGATGTGGCGGACGTCCTTCGGCGGCGTCAACGACTTCGGGCTGGGGTCGGCGATCGCTGTCTTCCTGTTCCTGCTCGTCATCCCGGTGCTGCTGCTCAACGTGCGGCGCTTTCGAAGGGAGGCATGATGGCGACCGTTGCCGGTCATCCCGAGACTCCGCTCATCGAGCCGGTCGACCGCGGTGAGGGTCTCGGACACAGCATCGTTCGCGCCCTGAGCCATGCGCCGCTCACGATCCTGCTGGCCTTCATCGGCGTCATGTGGCTCGTGCCGACGCTCGGCCTGTTCTTCACGTCGCTGCTGCCGGCGAGCGTCATCTCGTCGGAGGGCTGGTGGACGATCTTCTCGACGCCCAGCAACGCGACGCTGGAGAACTACCGCAACATCTTCTCTGACGAGGCGATCACGAGCGCACTGCTCACCACCGTGTGGATCTCCATCGGCTCGACGATCCTGCCGATCATCGTCGCCGCGCTCGCCGCTTATGCCTTCGCCTGGATGGACTTCCCGGGCCGCGACTGGCTCTTCATCGGGGTGATCGCGATGATCGTCGTCCCGATCCAGATGGCCCTGATCCCGATCTTCTCGCTGTACGACCGCGTCCACCTGTTCGACACGCTGGCGGGCCTCATCCTGTTCCACACGGCGTTCGGGCTGCCGTTGGCGATCTTCCTGCTCAGGAACTTCTTCGTCGGCATCCCCGGAGAACTGCTCGAGGCGGCGCGCATCGACGGAGCCTCGGAGATCCGCATCTTCACCCGGCTGATCCTGCCGCTGAGCTGGCCGGCGATCGCCTCGCTGGCGATCTTCCAGTTCCTCTGGACCTGGAACGACCTGATCGTCGCACTCTCGCTGGCGCGCAGCACGCAGCCGATCACGGTGGCGATCTTCACGCAGCTGCGGCAGTTCGGCGCCAATATCGAGATCATCGCGCCGGCGGCGTTCCTCTCCCTGACCATCCCGCTGGTGGTGTTCTTCGCGTTCCAGCGGTACTTCGTGCAGGGGCTGCTCGCCGGGTCGGTCAAGTAAGACCGCGCTGACTGCGCGGACTCCCCCCCGAAAGGCGGCGGGGCCGCGGCGACCGCACGGTCGCCGCGGCCCCGCCGCGCAGCTGCCCTCTCAGGCCCTCTCAGGCGCCGATGACGTCCTTGCCGAGCAGGGGCCGCAGCACGGCCGGCACCTCGATGCTGCCGTCGGCCTGCTGGTAGTTCTCCATGATGGCGATGAGGGTGCGGCCGACGGCGACACCGGTCCCGTTGAGCGTGTGCACGAAGCGCGGCCCCTTCTCCGTCCGGAAGCGGGTGTTGAGCCGCCGCGCCTGGTAGTCGGTGCAGTTGCTGCAGCTCGTGAGCTCCCGGTAGCGCTGCTGGCCCGGGAGCCACGCCTCGCAGTCGAACTTCTGGGCCGCCGGGGCGCCGAGGTCGCCGGCGGCGATGTTGACGACCCGGTACGGGATGCCGAGGCCCTGCAGGATC
>JAAZAR010000007.1 GCA_012514235.1 Actinomycetota bacterium | reverse complement strand
TGACCTCTTCCGGGCGCTCGTCGACGAGCAGCACGAAGAGGTCGACCTCGGGGTTGTTGGTGGCGATCGAGTTGGCGAGCTTCTTGAGGATCGTCGTCTTGCCGGCCTTGGGCGGCGAGGTGATGAGGCCGCGCTGCCCCTTGCCGATGGGGCACATGAGGTCCATGATGCGCGCCGCCTTGTCGTGCTCCTCGGTCTCGAGGCGCAGACGCTGCTCCGGGAAGAGCGGCGTGAGCTGCTCGAACACCGGGCGCTTGCGGGCGGTGTCGGGATCGATGCCGTTCACGGTGTCGATCTTGAGCAGCGCGTTGTATTTCTCGTTGTCCTTGGGCTCACGGACCTGGCCGGCGACCTCGTCGCCCCGACGCAAGCCGAAGCGGCGGATCTGGCTGAGGCTGACGTACACGTCGTGGTCGCCCTGACTGAAGCCGCTCGTGCGCAGGAACCCGAAGCCGTCCGGGAGCACGTCCAGGATGCCGGTGCACGGGATGGTAGGCCGGTCGTCCCGCTGCTGGTCGCCGCCGCCCTGGCGCTGCTTGTCGCGCCCGCGGCGGCCCTTCTTGCCCTGACGCTGCTGCTGGCCGCCGCCCTGCTGCTGGCCCTGCTGCTGGCCGCCCTGCTGCTGGGGACGGTCGCCGGCGGGCTTGACCTCGGCCGGCGCTTCGGTCTCGGGGGCCGGCGCCGTGGCGGCGCCTGTGGGAGCCGGCTGAGCCTGGTCGGCGCCGGGTGCGGCGGGAGCCTCCCCCCCGGCCGGGGCCGCGGGCGACGCCGGCGGAGCCGCGGCCGGCGGAGCAGTCGCCGGCGACACGGCCGGCGCGGCGGCCGCCGTGGGAGCCGCTGCCTCGACGGGCTTGTCCGCGGCCGGCGCAGCGGCCGGCGGTGAGCCGGCGGTCTTCTCGGCGGCCGGCGCTTCGGCCGGCTGCGCGCCGGCGGACTCGGCCGCCGGCGTCCCGGCGTCCTTCACCCTGGCGGTCTTCGCCCTGGATGCCCGCGCCGGCTTCTCTGGCTTCTCCGGCTTCTCCGGCTTGGCGGCCGGAGCGGCGGCCGTCTCCACGGCGGGCGTGCTTGGAACGGTGATCTGCTCTGTCTGTTCTTCAGTGCTCATGGGCTCCCGGGACTCCTGGCATCCTGGACGCGACACAGGTACAGATCACGCCGGGGAGATGCCGTACGAGTAAGTGGATGGTGCGACTGGAAGGCGGGTCCGTCGGACCCCAGTGGCAAGTATGTCATACCGCGCAAGGGATTCCCAGTAACCTCGTGGACGGCGGTCGAGGGACAAGAATGGGCAGCAGGACTGCCGCGGGGGACCGGGGATGTGCCTAGTGTATCGGACGCAGGCGCCGGAACTGAAGCGCCCGTCAGGCTTCGTCCACCCGGCGGAGGATCGTGCCGAGCACCTCGCTGAGGTTGTCGTCGAGGCTCGGCCCGTCGATCACGGGCACGCCGAGCGTCTGGGCTCGCCCCACCATGTACTTCTGGATGCGGCGGATCTCGGCGAAGTGCTCGAGGTACCGCCGCAGCGGACGGATCCCGCCGGTCTCCCATTCGCGCACCGTGAAGTTGCTGCGGTGGCGCTTCTTGTCGGCGATCGCCAGGATGAACTCCAGCACGATGGCGTCCCCCCAGTGCGAGCGGTCCAGGTACCCGGGCACCAGATGGACGCCCTCGACGACCATCCGCTGGGCCTCCTCGATGCCGCGGCGGACGAGCGCCTCGATGCCGACGGAGACGGCCTTGGTCTGCTCGATGAACCCCATCTTGCTGAGGTCGGTCTCGCGCGGCACGGGCACGCGCACCGCCGACGCCGCGTCGAAGGACGAGGTGTGGATGGCGGGCATGAGCTCGGGGGCGAAGAAGGCCCGCATGGTCTGGCGGACCATGTCGGTGCCGATCACGCGGGTGATGCCCAGGCGATGGGCGAGCTGCGTCGCCAGCGTGCTCTTGCCGACGCCGGTGGCGCCGCCGATGAGGATGATGAGCGGCGTCTCCAGGCGGCGCAGCTTCTGCCACTGGCGGAAGCGTTCGATGAGCACGTCCCCCCGCTCCGGCCCGAGCTGGTCGCGGGCTATCTCCTGCAGGTCGGCGAGGGTGAGGGCCGCCGGCCCGCGGCGCCGCAGGCGCCGCTCCACGGCGGCCGCCACGTTGTACGCGTGCTCGGGCGCGAGCCCGGTGGACATGAGGGACTGCGCCATGAGGCCCTTGCTGAACGGCGCCGGCTCGCTCTCGTCGATGAGCGGGATCTCGTGGTGCTCGCTCACGGGCGCCCCGCTTCGACGTCCGCGGCCGGGTCCCCCGCGGCGCGAGCCGCGAAGCGGTCCGCGGCCAGCGCCGCGACCCTGTCGACGGTCGCGCCGAGATCACCGTCGAGCGCCACGGGCTCGTTGTCACAGAAGACGAGCTCCCTGCCGGAGGCCTCGGCCCCCTCGGCGACCACGTCCACGGCCGCGGCCTTGATCTCGGTGAGGAACACCTCCGCCAGCGTGGCGGCGCGGTCGACGGCCCCGCGCAGCCGGCGGCGGTCGGCGAGGTCGCAGGAGACGAGCACGACCTCGGCGCCGTGGTCCTCCTCGAGCGCCGAGGAGAGCGTGGGCGCCGCCGACTCGGGCGCGGTGGTGAAGAAGGCGACGCGGCGGCCGCGGACCGGCTGCGCCGGCCGCGGCCGGAAGACGGTCGGCACCACCTCGAGCCCGGGCCGGACCGCGCGCGCCGCCGCCGCGAGCGCGCGCACGTCGCCGGGCTCCGCGAACGGCGGCTCGCACTGCGTGAGCACCAGGGCGTCGCTCAGCAGCAGGCGATAGGTGCCGAGGAAGCCGGCGACGTAGTCGGCCGGCTGGCCCGCCCCGGCCACGCACAGCGCAGCATCGGCGAGCACCGGCGGCACCACGGCACCGCTGCCTTCGATCACCGCCAAGGCGGCGCCGCGTCCGTCGAGCAGCGGCAGCGCCTCCCGGACGTTGTCGTCGAACGGCATGCCGGCCAGACCGCCGCCGCAGCGCCGGCAGCCCACGGCGGTCACGCCGGCGAGGACGGCGTCCTCGTAGCAGTCGCTGGCCGCGTGCCGGCCGGCACGGGAGGCCGCGAGCAGGTCCTGCGGGCCCAGCCGCTCGCCGTGGATGAGCTCGGGCTCGGGCGGACCGCCGCGGCCCATGGCGAGCACCACGACGCCGCCGTCCGCACGCAGGGCGGCATCCAGCCGTCGCGTGAGCCAGCCGCTCACGGCCGTCTTGCCGACGCGCTTGCCGGTGCCGATGACGCCCAGCGCCGGGGTCGCCTCGAGCCGCGAGAACGCCTGCGGCCGCACCTCCGTGTCCGAGGCGACGTACGCGGCGCCCTCCGCGAGCGCCGCGCTCATGAGCAGGAAGCGCTCGCGGTACCCGACGACCGGCTCGTCGGAGAGGTCGACGAGGACGTCGGCGCGCGCCGCGCGCAGCGCGGCGCGCACGCCCTCGAGCACCTCGTGCGGGGATGCGGACCGCGGCTCCACTGCGTCGAGCCGCGGCACCCCGATCTCGGCTGCGAGGGCGGCCAGCCCCTCGGCCTCGCCGCCGCGCAGCTTCTCCGTGCCGCCGGCGAAGATGCCGCCCTCGACCGAATGCCCGCCGCCGAGCCGGGCCACCGCGGCGGCGACCACCGGCGGGTAGTGTTCGCCGTCGACGAGCACGACGGCGCGCGGGCGGTGAGCGTCGCCTATCGGCTCTCCTCCTTCGGCACCGGACAGATGTACTTGTCGAACGACGCCGTCGACGGCACGAAGTCGATCAGCGTCTCCTCGCCGTGGAACGGGTACTTGCGCGACACCTGCACCTTGTCTTCCTCGATCCGGACGAGGTTGTAGCACGCCTTGGTGTTGCCCCGCAGGCGCAATGAAGCGCACGTCCCGGCGTTGACCACGAAGAGGTGCTCCAGGCGCCAGGCGTACGGCACGTGCTTGTGACCGGAGAGGACGAGGTTGACCCCGCACTCCTGCAGCACCTCGAGGAGATCGCCGGCATCGAGCGCCATGCTGCGCTCGCGCCCGGTGCCGGGGATCGGAAGGACGTGGTGGTGCAGCATGAAGATCCGGAACGACGCGGTCTGGGCGAACTCCTCCCGCAGGAAGTCGTACCGGGCCCGCCCGATCTGCCCGTAGTCGAGATCGGGCTCCGAGGAGTCGAGGGCGACGATCTTGACGTCGTCCATGGTGACCGTCTGCCAGCGCGGCCCGATCAGCTCCTCGAAGTGGACGTACCCGACGTTGCGCGCATCGTGGTTGCCGGGCACCACGATGCGCGGCGCCTGGATGCGCTCCAGATACTCCCTCGCGGTCACGTAGTCGGGACGGAACCCCATCTCGGTGAGGTCGCCGGTGCACAGCACGATGTCGGGACGCAGCTCGTTGATCTCGACCACGACGCGGTCCATGAGACTCGGGACGAAGTAGGGCGAGCCGGCGTGGATGTCGCTGATGTGGGCGATGGTGAGCTCGGTCATGAGACACTCCCCACGGTCGCGCGATGCGGCGTCACTCTACCACCACGATCCGGCCGGGTCCCTTCTTGTCGAGCACGGAGAAGCTGGTCTGGGAACCCTCCCGCCGGAAGCGGAGACGCATGGCGGTCCGGCCGACCAGCAGGTTGCTCACCGTGACCTCGCCCAGCCAGCGCGGCAGGACCGGGTTGTGGACGTAGACGATGTTCTCCTCGGCCTGCGCGTAGATGCCCAGCATGGACTGCAGCACGAGGAACAGGGCGGCAGCCGAGTTGGCGTCCGGGGAACAGGCCATCGGGAACGAGACTGGGCGGTCGGACGTCCGCCGCGTGAGGCCGCACATCATCTCCGGCAGGCGCGAGTACTCGTGCGCACCCGCCGCCTCGACCAGCGCCCAGGCGAGGCGGTTGGACTCCTGCACGTAGCCGTGCTTCTTGAGGCCGTTCGCGATCAACGCCGTGTCGAACGGCCACACGGCCCCGTTGTAGAAGCTCACCGGGTTGTAGACCCGCGATTCCTTGCTGAGCGTGCGGATGCCCCAGCCGCTGAACATGTCCGGCGCCATGAGCCGGCGGACCACGGCCGGGATGTACTCCGTCGCCACGATCCGCGACCAGAGGGCGTGCCCGATGGTCGAGCTCACGGCCTTGACCTGGCGCTTGTCGCCGTCGAGCGCCAGGGCGAAGTAGCCCTCATCCTCCATCCAGAAGCGCTCGTTGAAGGCGCGCTTGAGGCGCGCCGCGTCGAGCGCCAGCCGCTCCGACCGCTCCACGTCGCCGAGCTGCCCGTACACCGAGGCGAGGCGCCGCTTGGCGTAGTACACGTAGCCCTGTGTCTCGGCCAGGGCGATCGGCCCCTCGGCGAGGGTGCCGTCGGCGTGCATCACGGCGTCCTGGGCGTCGCGCCAGCCCTGGTTGCGGAGCCCGACGCGCGAGCGGCGCTCGTACTCCACGAACCCGTCTCCGTCGACGTCGCCGGGGCCGTCGATCCAGGCGAGCGCCGCGTCCACGGCCGGCAGCCACTGTTCGAACCCGTCCAGGTCGCCGGTCCACACGGCGAGCTCCGCGACCAGCAGCAGCCAGAGGGCGGTGGAATCGACGGAGCCGTAGTACGGGGTGTGCGGGATGGCGCGGATGGCGGCCAGCTCGCCGCGCCGCAACTCGTGCATGATCTTGCCCGGCTGCTCCTCGCGGAACGAGCTGTCGACGGCGCCCTGGTGCCGGGCGAGGAACGCGACCGCCGCCCGGGCCCAGCGCAGGTCCAGCAGGAGCGTCTCCAGACCCACGAAGGACATCTCGCGGCCGAAGGGGGCGACGAACCAGGGGATGCCGCTCAAGGGCACGCGCTCGCCGTCGATCACGGTGGAGAGCAGCCGCAGGTCCTCCTGCCCGCGTCGCAGGACCCGGTTGACCAGCTCGTTGTCCGTGTAGACCTGGGTCGCCGCGGCCTCCCAGCTCTCGTGCTCGTGTCGCAGAGCGCTCATGCGCTCGTCGAACTCACCGCCCGTCTCGCCCGGCGCGCCCGGGCCGACCACCTGGACGTCGTACCGGATGAACGCCCTCTCCCCCGCCGGGAGCCGCAGGCGGAACCGGGCGCGTCCCTGCTTGAGCGATTCGGGGCGGTCGTGGAAGCGCACCACGGTCTGCCGCGTGACGTCGTCCAGCCCCAGGTACGACAGGGTGAGCGTGGAGCCGTCGACCTTCGGGGCAAGACGCGAGCCTCGCCGGCGCCGCCGCGTGCCGCGGACCTCGAACAGGTCGGCGAAGTCTGCGTCGAAGTGCAGGTCCAGGACCAGCTCCACGTCGCGGTGATGGTAGTTGCGCACGCGCAGCGATTCGTACAGGCGGTCGGAGACGAAGCGCGTCCGGCGGACGTGCAGCGTGGCCTGCGGGAGTGCATGCCCGTCCGCGGTGCGCGCCTCGAGGTTGGTGAGCTCGACGGTCGCCGCGTAGCCGCGCTCGGCACCCGCGCTGAGCAGCACCGGCTGACGCCCTGCGATGGTGAGCTCGTACCGGCTCAGATAGCGGGTGTCGCGGTAGTAGAGTCCGAGGGCGGAGTTCTCGGTGCCGGGCACCTGGCCGAGCTCGTTGGTGTAGAGGAACAGGTCGCCCTCTTTGATGGCCAGGCGCGCCGCGCGCCCGCCGCTCATGACGTACCGCTCGGCGCTCGTGGTCGAGACGACCGGCTCGTCCCCGAGCCTGTCACGTGCGCCCGCCGGGGCGCGCTCACGCGCCCCCGGCGAGCGGTCCGGTCGTTCCTGGCGTGCACTCATCCCAGCGCCGCTCCCTCCCGCGGTCTTGCCGTGCCGGCGTGCGCCGGGGCGGCGACGCCGGTCGGCCGGTTCTTACCCCGTCGCCTCGAGGAACAGCCGCATCAGCGCCGCGCCGCTCTCGAGCAGCAGGCCCGTCATCGCGGCCTGTGTCTCGCCGTACGCCATCGCACCGCCGCCGCCGGCGCCCGGCAGCGGCTCGCTGATGACGAACGGCACGGGGCCGGCGGCGTGGGTCCGCGTGCGGAGCGGCGTCAGGTGGTCGGGGACCACCAGCACGCCGGGGCGCGACCCCGACGCCAGGATCGGCGCGAGCACCTCGGCGTCCACGCGCTCGATGGCGCGGACCTTCTCGCCCACGTCCCCCATATGCCCCGCCTCGTCCGGGGACTCGACGTGGATCCACACGATGTCGTGGTCCTCGAGGGCGCGCAGACCGGCGGCGGCCTTGGCGGAGTAGTCCGTGTCCAGGCCGCCGGTCGCGCCGGGCACGTCGATGACGTCCAGCCCGGCGAGCCTTCCGATGCCCCGCACCAGGTCCACGGCGCCGACCACGGCGCCGCTCAGGCCGAAGTGGTCGTGGAAGGTCGGCATGGCGGGCGCCGTGCCCTCGCCCCAGAACCAGGCCCTCGTGCCTGGACGGACGCTCCGGAGCACGGCGTCGGCCGCATCCTGAAGGGCGGTCAGCTCCGCCGCCGGCGTGCCCTCGCCCGCCACGCCGGCGGCTTCGCCCGGCCGATGGCCGGCGACCGGCCGGTCCAGGATGTCGTGCGGCGGCGTGCAGGGCACCACCGCGCCGCCGCGCCAGACGAACAGATGCCGGTAGCCCACGCCCTGGTAGAACTCGTGGACGGGCGTCCCGAGCTCTTCCTGCAGGGCGCGGATGCACCGGGCGGCCTCGTCGTCGCCGATGTGGCCGGCGGTGTTGTCCTTCATGAGGCCGTCGGCCACCGTGACCAGGTTGAGCCGGTAGGCGACGTCGCCCGGGCCCAGCTCGACGCCGATGGAGGCCGCCTCGAGCGGGCTGCGCCCGGTGAAGACGGCGGCCGGGTCGTAGCCGAGCACGGCCAGGTTGGCGACGTCGCTGCCCGGCGCCATCCCCTGCGGCACCGTGCGGACGAGGCCGCAGATGCCGCCGCGAGCCAGCGAGTCCATCGCCGGCGTGTGGGCAGCCTCCAGCGGCGTGCGGCCGCCGAGCGCCGCCTGCGGCTCGTCCGCCATGCCGTCGGGGACGAGGAGCAGCCGTTTGCCCATCGCGCCGCTCACGCGGGAGGGGGCGGCTCGGAGGTCACGGCCGCCCGCACCGTCGCGCGTCGGCTGCTCCCGCGACCGTCGCTCACGCCGAGCCTCCCAGGACCATCAGCGGCGAGAGCTCGAGGGCGTCGTAGCGCGGGCGGTAGCGCTCCGTGTCGTAGTAGCGGTCCACGTCCACGACCTTCTTGGTGGCGACCACTTCGTCGATCGGCACAGACCCGTACTTGCCGTCCCGCAGCGCCACCATGCGGCCCGTCTCGCCCTTCATGATCAGGTCGACGGCGAGGTTGCCATAGGCCGTCGGTACGATGCAGTCGATCGCGTCCGGAGCCCCGCTGCGCACCAGGTAGCTCAGGTTCATGGAGATCATGTCGATCTTCTTGCCGCCGTTGTACCGGGGCGCGAGCTCCTTGACCTTGTTGCTCACGTTCTGGCCGATGCCGCCGAGCTTGGCGTGCCCGAACATGTCCTTCTCGCCGCCCATGAAGACCATCTCGCCGCCCTCCGGCATGGCGCCCTCGCTGACGATGCACACCGAGTAGCCCTCCGGCCGGCGGTTGCGGTCCTCCACGAGGAGCTGGGCGAGCTTCTCCATGTCGAACTTGTGCTCGGGGATCACGCAGCGGTCGGCCGCGCCGGCGAACGTCGGCAGCAGCGCGGTGAAGCCCGCGTAGCGGCCGAAGACCTCGAGCACGACGATGCGCTCGTGCGACGCGGCAGAGCTCGTGACCTGCCGCGCCATCTCGATGGTGCGGTTGACGCACGTGCCGAAGCCCATGCAGTAGTCGGTCCCCGGCACGTCGTTGTCCATCGTCTTCGGGATGGCGATGACCGGGAACCCGCGGCGGCCCAACTCCACGCCGTAGCTCAGCGTGTCGTCGCCGCCGCTCGGCACCAGGTAGTCGATGCCGAGGAACTCGAGGTTGGCGATGACCTCGTCGGTGAGGTCGTTCTTCTCAGCGGCGTACTTGTCCTTGAGGTGCTCGGGCACGTCCTTTGCCGGCACCGTGGTCGGACGCGTGCGCGACGAGTGCAGGAACGTGCCGCCCGAGTACGCGTAGCGCTCCACGATGTCCCTGTCGAGCGGCATGACCCACTCGCTGTTGTCGGCGCCGTCCTCGCGGACGAGGTTGATGAGGCCGGCCCAGCCGCGGCGGATGCCGATGACCTCATATCCCTCGTGCAGTGCGCGCAGCGTGACGCCGCGGATGGCCTGGTTGAGGCCCGGGATGTCGCCGCCGCCGGTGAGGATGCCGATGCGGCCCTTGCTGTTGCTCATGGTCTCTCCTCTCATGCGGACGCGTGAAGCCTGGATCCGTGAGCGCTCCGCTCAGACGTCTGCCGTCACCTTGTCTTCAAGTCGCCTTCCACCCGGATGACGGCAGGGTCGCCGTGCACGTCCGGCAGCGCGCTGATCTCGTCCAGAGCGGCGAAGAACTGCGCCTCGCGGACGGGGTGGAGCAGCAGCACCAGCTCGGCCTCGTCGCCCCTGCCCTCCTGCACCATCGAGTGGATGCTGACGCCGTGCTCGCCGAACAGCGCGCTCAGCTTGGCGAGCACACCCGGCTGATCATTCACCCTTAACCTGAGGTAGAACCTGGAGACCATCTCTGCGTCGGGGAAGGTCGGGACGTCCTTGTAGCAGAGGCAGTTGCGCACGAAGCTGCCGTTGACCGTGTTCACCACGGAGATGATGTCGCCGATCACGGCGGACGCGGTGGGGATGCTGCCCGCTCCGGGGCCGAAGAGCATGATCTCGTCGAAGGCGTCGCTGGTGAGGAACACGGCGTTGTAGGCGCCGGTGACGCCCGCCAGCGGGTGCGTCTTCGGCAGGAACGCCGGGTAGACGCGGACGTTCATCCGTCCGTCGATGAGCTTGGCCACGCCGAGGAGCTTGGCCACCAGCCCGAGGCGACCGCCGTGCGCGATGTCGGTCGCCGAGATCCTGGTGATGCCCTCGAAGGGGACGTCGTCGAGGCCGGTGCGGCTGTGGAAGGCGATCGAGCTGAGGATCGCCATCTTCGCCGCCGCGTCCTTGCCGCCGACGTCCTCGGTCGGGTCCGCCTCCGCGTAGCCGAGACGCTGGGCCTCCGCGAGCACGTCGTCGTAGTCGGCCCCGGTCTCGGCCATGGCGCTCAGCATGTAGTTGGTGGTGCCGTTCACGATGCCGAACACGGTGTCGACCTCGGCCGCCACCAGCGACTCGCGCAGGACCTTGATGACGGGCACGGCGCCGACGGCGCTGGCCTCGAAGCGGAGGTGCACGCCGCTCTCCTCCGCCGCCTCGAACAGCTCGGCGCCGTGCTGCGCCAGCAGTTGCTTGTTGGCGGTCACCACGTGCTTGCCGGCCTTCAGGGCGCGGAGCTGGAACTCGAGCGCCGCGCCCGTCCCGCCGATCAGCTCGACGACGACGGAGATGTCGGGGTCCTCCAGGATGTCGTCGAACCGGGTGGTGAGCAGCGAGGGGTCCAGGTCCGGATGACTGAAGCCGGGATCCTTCTCGAGCACCCGCTTGAGGACCACCCGCTTGCCGGTCGCCAGCGTGATGTCGTCGGCGTTCCTGCTCAGCAGCTTGCCGACGCCGGACCCCACCGTGCCGTAGCCGAGGAGTCCGATCCCTACCGTCTCCACTCTGCCGCCCTCCTCACTGCCGCGTCCGTCAGGGGACGAGCGGGCGCTGCAGGCGCAGCACGTCGTCCCAGGTCTCTCGCTCGATGATCAGGTGCGCGCGTCCCCCGCCCACCATGACGACGGCGGGCCGCGGCTGCGCGTTGTAGTTGTTGGCCATAGCGTAGCCGTACGCCCCCGTGCTCGGCGTCACGAGGATGTCGCCGGGCTCGGGCGGGGCGATGTGCACGTCCCGCACCAGCACGTCGCCCGACTCGCAGTGCTTGCCGGCGATGGTGACCACCTCGGTCGCCGGGGTCTCCGCCTTGCTGGCGATCATCGCCTCGTACTTCGAGTCGTACAGCATGGGACGGAGGTTGTCGCTCATCCCGCCGTCCACGGCCACGTACGTGCGCACGCCCGGGATGACCTTGACGGTGCCGACCGTGTACGCGGTCACCGCCGCCTTGCCTGCGATGCTCCGCCCGGGCTCGACGAAGAGCCTGGGCATGGGGAGTCCGTGGCGCGCCGCCCCGTCGCGCACGGCGCCCACGCTCACCTCGGCGAACTCCGCGATCGAGCTCGGCTGGTCGGACGGCGTGTAGCGGATGCCCAGGCCGCCGCCGATGTTGAAGATGCAGCACTCGAAGCCGAAGTCGCGACGCCATTCGTCGATGGCGACGAACAGCACCTCGACCTCGCGCCGGTACGAGTCGAGTTCGAAGATCTGGGAGCCGATGTGGGCGTGCACGCCGACGAGCTGCAGGTGAGGCGCCTGGGTGATGCGACACACGGCCTCATGCGCGCGTCCGTCGGCCAGCCCGAAGCCGAACTTGCTGTCCTGCTGGCCGGTCTGGATGAAGTCGTGCGTCGCGGGCCGCACGCCCGGCGTGACGCGCACGAGCACGTCCTGGCGGCGGGCCCGGGCGGCGGCCTCCTCGAGACGTCC
>JAAZAR010000151.1 GCA_012514235.1 Actinomycetota bacterium | reverse complement strand
TTCACGGAGCAGCCGCACCTCCGGCAGAGACGGCGGTTGCACCTTGAGCACGATGTCGGCCTGCCAGACGGCCCGCGCGTGTTGCTCCAGACGCACGCCCTCGTACTCGGCATCGGGGTACATGCTGGGGAAGCCAGCGCCGCGTTCCATGATCACATTGAGGCCCGCGGCGAGCAGTTTGGCCGCCATCGCCGGCACGAGGGCGACGCGCCGCTCTCCGGGCTCCGTCTCACGCGGTACGCCAACACTCGCCGGCATGTGCGCCTCCTCGTACTCGCCACCGTCTGGAGCGGCCGCGGCGGGAACGCTGTCGGCGTGAGAGGGTAGTCCCAGCGGCGTCCGACGACCGCGCCGAACATACAGAAGCCCCGCGTACAGCGTCAAGGACGCCGGCGTTTGCCATCCTGTACCGCCAAGGTGCCCGGCGAGCGGGCGCGAGAGCTCTGGTTCGAGCGTTCGAGTGCAGTGGGCGGACGTGGAACCGTGGCTGCAACTCGACCACACAGATCACGGCTCGCATGGTAGGGTCGCCACGGCATGGAAGAACCGCCGCATCGGCCGCGCGCGAGCGGGCGCCCCAGACGACGCAGGGAGGGCCCGCGAAAGCTCACCGCGAGCGCTCGACGGCGCGCACGCCGCCGCCAGGTACGGCGTCGCCGAGCCGTCTCGCTCGCGCTCCTCGGCGCGCTCGTCGTCGTTCTCCTGCTGTGGCTTTGGCCCGACGGTACGCAGCCTGCGAGTCGCCAGCCCTGGCGCATGAACGTCCACTCGCCCGCGGTCAGCATCCGCAAGGAGGGCGACGGCATCAAGATGGCCACCTTCCTCGGCACCGAGTCGCGGCGTTTCTACGGCCGCGGACCGGCGCCGCAGCGTCTCCAGCTCGTCTGGAAGACAAAGCTCGGCGGCGGCTGGACGGAGGGCATCTTCGGCGACGATCCCGACATGTACTGGTCGGGCACCGGCTGGACGGGCATGCCGGCCCTGATTCGCGACGGCGGCCGGCTCTGGCTACTGATCGGCGGCTTCAATCACAACCTCCACCGCATGGACGCCGCCTCCGGCAAGATCGCGTGGACCTACGACTTCGGCGACGTCATCAAGGGCAGCCCGAGCGTGCTGCGCAACCCCCACCCGCACGGCGAGGACGATCGCTACCTCGTGCTCGCCGGCTCGCGCCGCGGCTTCGGCGTCGCGCTCGACGACCCCGCCGTGGCACCGTACCGAGCGATCGCGTTCGGCTCCGGCGCGGAGCTCTGGCGACTGCCCGAGCCACGCACGGCCTGCTGGAGCCGCGACTGCGACGGCAGCGGCTTCTTCCTGGCCGGACACCAGTTCATCGGGCTCGAGGACGGTTGGTTCTACGACCTGGATCCCTGCCGTACACGGCCGTGGGGGGTGAATGGACAGACCTTCCGCCAGCCGGTGGTGCGCGGGAAGCGCCTGCTGCTCGGCGAGCCCGCCGACGCGGCGGCGCACGAGCAGCGCGCGGAAGGCGCCAACTTGGTGTTGGAATCCTCGCCGACGCTGCTCGGCAATACCATCTTCATCGCCTCGGGCGCCGGCCATGTATACGGCCTACGGCGTAGCGACCTCGCGATGGTGTTCGACTACCGCACTAGCTCGGACTTGGACGGCACTGTAGTGTCCACCAGAGACGGCAAACTCCTGGTGCCTGTGGAGAAGCAGTACATCTCCGGGCACGGCGGCGTGCTGCTCCTCGATCCCCGCGAGAAGCCGCGGCGCTCGCCGGTCTGGTACTTCCCCACCGGCGAGCGCCGCGTGGCAGAATGGCGCGGCGGCGTGGTGGGTTCGGTCGCCGTAAACGATGAGTATGGCGGCGACCGCCGCTACCCGCCGCTCGCCGCCTTCTCCTCCATCGACGGGTACCTCTACGTGGTGTCCCAAGACACCCTCGCCGACGGGACGGTCGAGGGGCCCAACGGAGAACCCGGCCTGTCGAGCCCGCGGCTCATCTCCAAGGCGTGGGTGAACTCGTCGATCTCCACCCCGATCATCGTCGACAACAGCATCGTGGCCGCCACCTACGACGGCCGGGTGCATCTGTACCGCATCACGTACACGCCAGCCGCTAAGACGGACGAGGGAGCGCTGCGCAGCCGCGACGGTCACTGGTGGATGGTCTCCATACGACACACCGACAGCTTCGCCGCCGGCAGCGCCTTCGAGTCGACGCCTATCGTCTGGGACGGCCGCGTGTACGTGGGCTGCCGAGACGGCTTCTTCTACTGCCTCGGCGACCGCTGACGCGCCGGCGACGCGCCCTCCTACTTACTAGCCTTGGTTCGCTCGGCGCGCAGCCGAGCGATCACGCGCTTGCCACCGTCCTCCACGTGCTGCCGGGCATGCCGCGCGGCGACCTCTTCGTCGCCAGCCTCGATCGCCTGCACGAGCGGCCAGTGCTCCTGCGCCTCGTCGGTCAGCGAAAGGTACGTGGCCGCATCGAGGGGGATC
>JAAZAR010000113.1 GCA_012514235.1 Actinomycetota bacterium | reverse complement strand
CGCCGGCCGTCAGTACGTGATCAGGCTGTAGATGTCGTAGCCGTCGAGCTTCTTGCGGCCCTCGAGGCTCGCGAGCTCGATGATGAAGGCGACGCCGACGACCTTGCCGCCGAGCTTCTCGACGAGTTCGACCTTGGCCTTGGCGGTGCCGCCGGTGGCCAGAAGGTCGTCGTGCACGAGCACGTTCTGGCCCGGCTTGATCGCGTCGGCGTGCACCTCGAGCCGGTCGGTACCGTACTCGAGATCGTACTCTGCGTGGATCGTCTCGTGCGGGAGCTTGCCGGGCTTGCGGGCGCAGACGAAGCCGGCGCCGAGGCCGTAGGCCACTGCGGCGCCGAGGATGAACCCGCGGGCCTCCGCCCCCATGACCACGTCCACGTGCTTGCCGACGCCGTATTCCACCAGACGGTCCACCGCCTCGTGCAGCGCCTTCGGGTCCTGCAGCAGCGGCATGATGTCGCGGAACAGGATGCCTTCCTTCGGGAAGTCGGGGATGTCGCGGACGTGGGCGGCGAGATCGATGCCGGCGTTGGTCATGAGGTCTCCTTCGTGCAAGTGCGGCGCGGCCGCTGTGGGGCTGAAAAGGCCCGCTCCCTTCAGCGCGCCTCGCCGCCCGTGAGGCGGCGCACCTCGCGCGCGAGCAGGAGCTGGCGCAACTGCGTGGCGGCCTGGACGATGTCGTCAAGCTGCTCGAGGCCCTCGCGGCGCCGCTCGGGCCGGTGGGAGCGGAGCGACGGCAGGAGGACCTGCTCGATGAGGCCGAGCTCGCGGTCGACGGCCGTCTTGAGGACGCGCAGGTTCTTGGGGCGCAGGCCCAGCGGCGCGAGCTGCGCCGCCGCCGCGACGATGCCTGCGTCGGTCTCGGTGTACCGGCGCACGCCGCTCACCTGGCGGCCGTGCACCAGTTCGTAGTCCTCGAGCTCGTCGAGCAGACCCGCGTCGGCGCCGGTGAGCTGGATGATCTCCTCGGCCGTGTACTCGCGGCCCTCCCCCGCGCGCAGCAGGTCCGTCTTGCGTATGCCCTGCCGCGCCGACGGGAGCGTGCTCGCCGGACTGCGCTCGAGCTCCCGGCGGATGACCTTGAGCGGCAGGTACTCGTCGCGCTGCATGCTGAGCACGCGCACGAGCCGGTTGAAGTCGTCCTGCGAGTAGAGGCGGTAGCCGGACTTGGTGCGCCGCGGCGAGACCAGTCCCTGCTCCTCCAGATAGCGCAGCTTGCTGACGCTGATGTCCGGGAACTCGGTCCGCAGGCGGTCGACGACTGCGCCGATGGTGAGCAGACGCTCGTCCCCGACGTCGAACAGCAGCTCGGCCGTGTCGGCCACGTCGACCCCGCCCTCAGTTCGCCGCCGGCGCGAGGAACGTCAGCTTGTACTTGCCGATCTGGAGCTCGTCGCCGTCGCTGAGGACGGCGCGGTCCGCCCTCCGGCGATTGACGAAGGTGCCGTTGAGGCTGCCTTCGTCGACGATGACCCAGGAGCGGCCCTCCCGCGTCACGACGGCGTGGTTGCGCGACACGGTGACGTCGTCCAGGAAGATGCCGGCGTCGGGGTGGCGGCCGATGGAGACGCGCTCGTCGCGCAGCACGTAGGTCTCCCCCGCCCTGCCGCCGCCGCTGCGGATGACGAGGCAGGCCTCGTCGGCACAGGCGGCGAACGGGACGATCTCGCCGGTGTCCTCGCCCGGCACGAAGCTGACCGTGGTCGCGGACTCGGATTGGTCGGCGATCAGACTGGCACCGCAGCGGACGCAGAAGCTGGCGCCCTCGGAGTTGCGGATGCCGCACTCGGGGCAGAACACGCTACTGCTCCGCGTCCTCGTCGTCCGGCGGCTCGCCCGCCGAGGGCTCGTCGGCCGTGGGGACCTTGCCGGCCAGGATCTGCGAGAGGCCGTCCACGTCGTCCACCGAGATGACCGCCTCACCCTGGTTGTGCTTGCGCTGCAGGCGCATGACGAGTTCGGCGCGCAGGATGTCGAGCTCGCCGTGCAGGATGCGCCGGCGCCGCGAGATCTCCCGCTCCTCCGCCTCGAGCTCTGCGATGAGCGCGCGCAGGTCGTCGTCCGAGCGCGACACCAGATCGACGATGTCATCCACGACGCGACTCCTCTCCGTACCTAGAGGGCTGGACTCACGATGGTACCTGACCCCGCCTCAACGTTCAAGTTCAGGTTGAGGTGGTCCGCCGGCGTCCGGGTCAGGCTCCTCGCCGGACGCCGGTTCGAGCCTCACCATGCCGACGTCGACAAGATGGCGCAGCGTGTGCAGGGCGTCATACTCGTCCGCGTCGCCGGCGACCAGGACGGCCTCGACGACGTCCCCCACGGTCCGCGCCCCGGGCCCGATGTAGCCGAGGACGCGCATCTCCAGGGGGTCGTCCGACAGGCCGCCGACGTACCTGACGAGGGCCGGCGCCGGCAACTGCCGGCGCAGGCTGTACGTCTCGTCGAGGCGGCGCATGCCCTCGATCAGCAGCGACCCCGTCGGCAGGTCGACCTCGTCGTCCTCGAGCTCGGCCGTGGGGTCGAAGTCGAAGGACCCCGTGCGCAGCCCGAGGAGCGCGTAGAAGGCCCGCTCGGCCGTGAGCTCACCGGAGCGGGCCCCGACCAGGCGGCCGGCGCGGAACGTGAGCACGCCGGCCACGGCGTCCTCCTCGTCGTACAGGACGAGGCGGCCGGTCTTGTTGCCGACCGACGTCATCTCGACGAGGTCGGGCAGCGCCAGCTCTCCGAGATCGCCTCTCAAGCCCATGCAGCTTCCAGTCGGTCGTTGCGTCGTGTACGGTCGTGCATGCCGTCCCCGCGCCTGAGAGCTTCGCACCAGGCGCGCCGCTTCCTGCCCGGACGACGGCCTCCGGGGGCGCTCCTCTCATGCTTTCGCGGCAGACGACGATACAGAGAAGGCAACGGGCGGACGGGCGAGAACCGGGGCCGAGGCTGCGCTGATATACTCGCCCCACCGCGGGCGTCTACGGGAGGAGCGTGCGTGGCTCGTCGTAAGGGACTCGTCATCAACGATCGACAGCTGGACCGCTGCGACGACCTCCTGCGCAGGCTCAAAGAGGTCTCGGGGTCCAGCTTCCTCGCCCTCATCAGCACCTCGGGGCAGCCCATCACCACGGCCTCCGACGAGTACCACCCGGAGACCCTCTCGCTGGCCTCGCTGGCCGCCAGCTCGTTCGCCGCCACCCAGCAACTGGCGAAGATCCTGGACGAGAACGAGTTCACGCTGCTGTTCCACGAGGGCAAGGGCCTGAACCTGCACGTCTCCCAGGTCACCGACCAGGTGCTGCTCATCGTCACGTTCGGCCGCGAGACGCCCGTCGGCAAGGTGCGCCTGTACACGCAGCGCGCCATCGAGGTCCTCCGGCAGCTCTTCGACGGGCCGGAGGACGGCATCGCGCCGGCCATGGACGCCGACTTCGAGACGGCCGCCGGCTTCGCCATGGACGACCTCTTCAAGGACGTGTGAGACACCCCTATGCCCCTGATCAACTTCGCAGCGCGTGAGATCAACTACAAGATCGTCTACTACGGCTGCGGCCTCTGCGGCAAGACGACCAACCTGCAGTACATCCACCGCAAGATCAACCCCGACGCCCGCGGCAAGCTGGTGAGCATCGCCACGGAGGAGGAGCGGACCCTCTACTTCGACTTCCTGCCGCTCACCCTGGGCACGGTCAAGGGCATGCAGACCCGGTTCCATCTCTACACGGTACCGGGTCAGAGCTACTACAACGCCAGCCGCAAGCTCGTCCTGCAGGGCGTCGACGGCGTGATCTTCGTCGCCGACTCCCAGATCACGCGCCTCGACGAGAACGTCGAGAGCTACCTCAACCTCTGGGACAACCTGCTCGGCCAGGGCGACGACCTCAGCAAGCTGGGCTTCGTCATCCAGATGAACAAGCGCGACCTCACGGACATCTTCTCCGTGGAGGACCTCAACGAGCTGCTCAACCACACCGGCTCGCCGGTCATCGAGAGCAGCGCCGTCACCGGCCAGGGCGTGTTCGAGACCCTCAAGGTCGTCTGCAAGCAGGTCATCGCCAAGACAGGGTGAGCCGGCGGCGCGGGAGCTCTCCCCCGCCGGTCACTGCCCGACGCGCTTCACCCAGTCCAGCGGCGCGTACTTGGAGACGAAGGTGTCGCGGAAGAGCACCTCTCCCCCCTCATCCCTCACCGTCCGCTGGACCTTGACGGTCCGGCCGTCGACGCCCTTCTCCCAGCGGATGACCCCGGGGCCGAGGTCGTCGTCGTAGATCACCCGGGGGTCCGACTTGCCGTGGGCGGGCTTGCGGACGTCGTAGAAGTCGCTCGTGGTGTAGGTGACGGTGCGTCCGGTCTTGCCCACGAGCGCGACGGTGAGCGCGCCGCCGTCGATCCAGCTGCGGATCATGATGCTCTTGCCCGTGTCGTTGCGGAAGCGGAAGTCGACGGCGCCCCAGGCCACCGTGGCGTCCCGGCCGATCGGGTAGTGCGAGATGTAGAGCGAGTGCGGCTCGCGTTCCACCACCGGGAGGCCGGCGAAGAACACGGCGTTGAAGAGCGTGGTGGCGTACTGGCAGATGCCGCCGCCGACCCCCTGGCGGAGCACGTTGTCGGCGGCGATGACCGGTGCGTAGTCGAAGCCGCGGTTCTCCGTGCGCGGCCCCATCGCGGCGTTCAGCGAGAACGTCTCACCCGGCTCCACGAGCGTGCCGTCGACCAGCTTGGCGGCGCGCGCGATGTTGGTGGCGCGCGCCGTGTTGCGCGGGTCGAAGTAGGTCGTGAACTGGGAGCCGAGGGCCGCCAGCCCCATGCTCTCCACGTCGGCGGTGCTGAGCTTGGGGAACGCCGGCGTGAGGGCGACGAAGACGGTGCGCAGGCCGCCGCTCGCGGCGGCCTCGTCGAGCTCGTCCATGAGCACCGGCAGGTCGAGGACCATCCCCGACCTGCTCTCCGTGACGTGGATGGTCCCGTCGTCGTTGACCTCCACAGTGGCGTCGACGGGCGGCGTCTCCGCGAAGGCGAAGAGCTCCCGGAGGCGCTTCTCGGCGCGCTCGTTGTGGAACGTGAGCGGGTACTGGTCGGCGTCGTCGCCCGTGGTGATGGAGAGCATGCCGGCCATCTCCTCGGGCGTGAGGACGACCTCCCTGGCCCGGTAGCGCAGCGTGATCGGCCGTGCCAGGTACGTGCCCGCGGCCGCGGCCCGCGACTCGGCATCGGCCGTGGAGACTTCGGGATCCACGGGGACGGTGGGGACAGAGCCGGCGTAGCCACGCCCGGCCGCCACGGCCGCGAGGATCTCGCGCTCGAGCCCGAGCGCGTCCACTTCCTGCCCGCGCTCGGCCGGCACCACGCGCACGTCGCCGTGCGACAGCTTGAGCCGTGCGTCCTTCGCCGGCACGTCGACCTGGGCCCGCACGGCCTCGAGGCCCTTCTTGTAGGCGGTGCCGTCGACGCGCACGACGGGGGCGACGTCCGCCCCGCCGCCCGGCAGCCAGACGGTGAGGCCGAGCGGCAGCTCGTGGCGGCCGGCGGCGAGCGCCCTGGCGGCGGTCGCCGCCGGGTCGACCCTGATGCCGAGCTGCGCCAGGGTCAGCGTGAGGGGCTCGTCGCCTCCGGCGTCGAGCCTGACGGTCTCGACCCGCGGGCAGAGCTCGTCGCGGAGCACGGCGGCCACGCCCGCGGCGTCCATGCCGGCGACGTGGAGGCCGGCGACCGCGACACCGTCGCCGGCCCGGCCCCAGACCAGGGCCTGCACGGCGACGAACCCGGCGAGCACGAGGACGGCGACCAGCAGCGCCGTCGCCGTCCACACGTGACGGCGGTACCAGGCGCCGAGCCTGCGCAGCAGGCCGCGACGCGACCGGGAGGAGGCGTCCGCCTGCCCAGCCCCGGGAGAGAGTGCGTCCATGCGTTCCATTCGAGGGAGCGTTCGCCGCCCGAGCCCGGCGTCCTACTCCGAGTGCTCCCGGATGACGTCTCTGACGACCTCGAGGAAGCCCTCGGCGAGGCGCTCCGACTCGTCGTGGGTCGCGCCCTCGGCGTAGATGTGGAAGACGGGCTCGTCGGCGTCCGGCAGCAGCTGCACCCAGCCGTCGTCGCGGCGCAGCTGCACGCCGTCGAGGAGGCCGATCTCCGCGTCCCCGTTCACCGCCTCCCGCTGCAGGTGCTCCGTCGCCGTGCGCATGACGGTACCCTTCAGCGCCCACGGACACGCCACCGTCTTGTGGACGAGGGTGCTGGCGGGGATGTCGGCGAGCTGCTCGCTGAGCGGCCTCGCCTGGGGGGCCAGCAGCTCGAGCAGCTTGCCGAGGCTCATGACGGCGTCGAACGCCGGCAGGAAGCGGGGGAAGATGTAGCCCCCGCCCAGCGAGCCGGCGAACACCACGCCGTCCTCGGTCGAGGCCTGCGCCAGGGCCGGCAGCGAGACCTTGGTGCGCTCGACCGTGACGCCGAACGGCTCCGTGAGCGCCTCGGCGAGATGGGTCACGGTGAGCGGCAGCACGACCTTCTCGCCGCGCGACGCGTTCTGGCCGACGAGCTTGAGCAAGAGCAGCAGCGCCTTCTCGAGCGGCACCTCGGTGCCGGTCTCGTCGACGACGTACAGGCGCTCCGCGCCCGGGTCGACGACGAAGCCGAGGTCGGCCTCCATGGTGCGCACGAGGCGCTGCACCTCCTGGATGTTGGCGCCGAGTTCCTCGGCGCCCATGCTCACGTGGTGCTGCTCGTTGAAGGCACGCACGGAGAGCACCTCGGCGCCGAGGCTGCCGAGCAGGTGCGGCAGCGTCAGCGAGGCCGGCGAGTGCGAGTAGTCGATCACGAGCCGGTACGCCCGGCTGCGGATGCGCTCGACGTCCCAGGACCGCAGCAGGCCACGGACGTAGGTCTCCATGGCCCTGTCCGGGAACTCGAGCTCCCCGAACTCGCTGTAGAAGGCGCGCCGGAAGTCCTGGCGCCCGTAGTACTTCTCGACGTCCTTCTGGCGCGCCTCGCTCAGGTTGATGCCCGGCGGCTCGAAGAGCTGGATCTGGATCATCTCGGGATCCCAGCTCGCGATGCGCACGTGGATACCGCCCTGGTTGCCGCCGCTCTTGACCTCGAAGCGGTTGATGGCGCTGCTGGCGATGCGCAGGTCGCGGACCACGACGCCGGTCGAGTTGAGGCCGGAGATGATGGCGCGCTTGATGACCCGCGACGCCGGATGGGCGTCGCGGCTCGTGCACACGCGCGCCCCCTTCTTGAGCACCGTGCCGTAGGCCATCGCCATCTTGAGCGCCAGCTCGGCGGTGATGTCGACGTTGATGAGCCCGGTGATGCCGTCCTTGCCGAACAGCTGGGAGCTGCCGCGTGACTCCCAGATGATGCTGCTGTGGATCTGCGCCCCCGACTCGACCGTCTTGAACGGGTAGATCTTGACGCCGGGCGCGATGTACGCCTGCTCGCCGACCACCGTCTCGTCGCCGACCGCCGAGCCCTCGCTGAACGTCGCCCCCGCCTTGAGGTCGCAGTTGCGCCCGACGATGGATCCGTAGACCTTGGTCGCCGGGCCCACGTACGTGTTGGCGGCGATGACGCTGTTGCGCGTCTCCGCGTGCTCCTTGACCACCACGTTGCTGCCGAGGACGGAGTAGGCGCCGATGGACGCCGTGCCGTCGATCTTGACGTAGTTGCCGATGAACGCGGGGCCGCGCATGTTCTCCAGCGAGTCCAGGTTGACCCCGTCCCCCAGGAAGATGCGGTTGCGCAGCTCGATGCCCGGGATCTCGGCCTTCACCGTACCGTCCAGCAGGTCGCGGTTGGCGGAGAGGTACTGCGGCAGGCTGCCGATGTCCTGCCAGTAGCCCTCCGCGACGTAGCCGTAGAGGGGGGCGCCCATGTCGAACAGCTTGGGGAAGAGCTCCTTGCTGAAGTCGTACTGGGTGTCGGCCGGGATGTGGTCGAAGACCTCGGGCTCGAGCACGTAGATGCCGGTGTTGACGGTGTCGCTGAACACCTGTCCCCAGGTGGGCTTCTCGAGGAAGCGCTCGATGCGGCCCTCCTCGTTCACCACGACGACGCCGAACTCGAGGGGGTTCTCCACCCGCTTGAGCGCGATCGTCACCATGGCGCCGCGCTCCTTGTGGAAGCGCACCACGTCGCCGAGGTCGAAGTCGGTGAGCGCGTCGCCGCTGATGACGATGAACGTGTCGTCGCTGAGCTCCTCCTCCGCCAGCTTCACGCTGCCGGCAGTGCCGGCCGGGGATTGCTCCACCGAGTACTGCATGCGCACGCCGAGCGTGGAGCCGTCGCCGAAGTAGTCGCGGATGACCTTGGGCAGGAACATGAGCGTGACGACCGTCTCGTCGATGCCGTGCCGCTTGAGGAGCTCGATGATGTACTCCATGCACGGTTTGCCGCACAACGAGACCATCGGTTTGGGCTGGTTGCTCGTAAGCGGCCGCAGACGAGTACCCTCGCCGCCGGCCATGACCACTGCGCGCATCCTCACCTCGGTGTCGGGGGACTCGGACACCTAAGCGTACCAGATGAGCGGGAGCGGCCGGCCGGCGAACGTCCGCGGCCGGCCAAGTGATGAACCGGCCCGCCTCAGGCGGGCGCGCCGCGGCGTCGTGCTCGGCGCGCCCAGGCGAGCGCCTTGTACCCGTACAGCAGCCCGCTCCCGATGTAGAGCGTCGCCCCGACGGCGTAGAAGGCCCACCCCACGTCGCGCGCGTCGACGATGAACCACAGGAGCGCGCAGACGAGCACGAAGTTGCCGAACTTGGACCAGCGCATGATCTGCGGCTTCTCGCTGGTGCAGACGAGGGTCGGCACCGCCAGAGCCAGGATGAGCCCGTCGCGGATCAGCAGCGGCAGCACGGCGAGCCACGGCAGCGTGCCGAAGTACCACAGCATCGCGACGATGACGAAGAAAAAGACGCGGTCGACGATGGGGTCCACCCAGCAGCCGAACTCGCTCTGCACGCCGTAGTGCCGGGCGATGTGGCCGTCGGCCACGTCGCTGAGCGCCGCGCAGATGATCAGCGTGGCTGCCGGCCAGCTCGCGCCCGGCGCATCGAGGCCGTACAGGTACACGATGACCGGCAACGCGCAGAGGCGCAGCACCGTGAGCGCGTTGGGCACGTGGCGGATGAGACCTCGCGGCGGGGCTTGCTCCATTACCCGCGAGTGTAGCAGCGCCGCCTCCTCCCCGCCGCCGGCGCCGGGCGGCGGCGCGGGTCGGCAGGCCGGCGGGACACGGCGGCCGCGCTCCGGCCCTTCCCGAGCCTGTGCTAGAATGCCCGCTGTACGGTCGGCGTGTGGCGCAGCCTGGTTAGCGCACTAGTCTGGGGGACTAGGGGTCGCCAGTTCAAATCTGGCCACGCCGACCATT
>JAAZAR010000146.1 GCA_012514235.1 Actinomycetota bacterium | reverse complement strand
TCTCGAGACCGTCGAGGTCGCAGACCACGAGTAGCGGCGGGTTGTCGAGCGCCTCGCGGTACTGAAGGAGTTGCTGATAGGCGACCCTGAGGTCCTTGTGCCTGCCCTTGTACTCCCAGGCGAAGTGGTCGCGCCGCCAGACGTCGGCGAAGCCCTCGCCGCCGGTCGACTTGCTCGCGCCCTTCTCGAAGGCGTAATCCTCGCCGGTCGGGTCCGCCTCGTTGGGGGGTCGGCACGCCGAGCATGCGGCAGAGGTCGATGAAGTGCTCCTGCGACGCCGCCCTCTCCGTGCGCTCGTTGCCGATCCACATGGGCGCGAACTCGGCCGGTGTGAGCCCGCTCATCGGCGCTCCGTCCGCGCGTACACACATCGGGCTGACAAGCGACTCACGGCTCCTCCCGACCCCCCAGCTAGCGCCGGCGGCGGGTGGGCGAGAGCGCCCACGGTGCGGATGCTATACCAGCCGCCGGACGCCCCGGCCTGGCCCCCCGCGAGGCGTGGTTGAGACGGCCGCACGTTCACCATGAAGATCGGTCCCCTATGGACCGATTTTCATGGTCTCCCCGGCCTCCTCGCGCGGCGCAGCGCGGCGCGAGCGGGCGGCGGGCGGCGGCGCGCGGCGCGCCGGCGCGCGCCGCTCAGAGCACGCCGAGGCCCTGCAGCGCCTTCAGCAGGAACCAGACGCCGAAGACCAGGCCGAGCACGATGACGATGACGCGATTGTGGCGCTCGAGCCACACGGATGTGCGCGCGAGCAGCGCCTGCGAGGACGAGGGCGCCAGCGCGGCGTAGGCGACCACCCCGATCGGGATGCACTGGGCCAGGGCGACGAAGAGGAGGTAGAGGGCGACCGCGGTCACGCGGCCAGGCGCCGCATACTCGATCGCCCCGATGGCACCCAGCGTGAACACCCAGAGCTTGGCGGCGATGGCCACGTACCCCGCCCCGAAGAGGAAGGCCTTGCCGGCGGTGATGGACTCGGTCAGCTTCATCCAGCGGGGCGGCGGCGCGTCGTCGTCTCCGCCGCCGAGCAGCTCCTTGGCCGCCTTGGTCAGGAAGAGCACGGCCACCACGAGCAGGATGCCGGCCACGACGGGGCCGGGGCCGTCCTTGGTACCCGACGCGGCCCCGGTCTCGGCGAACACGAGGCCGAACAGCAGGCCCTGCGCCAGCCGCGTCGCCGTCATCCCGGCGACCCACGCGGCCGCGGTGCGCACCGAGGAGCGCAGCAGCAGCACCGTCAGCGTGATCTGCACCGGTACGACCGCGCTGGCGACGACCAGCGGGAGCAGAGTCCCCCAGAGATCCCTCATGACGCCGCTGCCCCTTCGCTCGCCGACAGGCCCGCGTTGACGCCTCCGGACGATACCACCACCTCGGGGACGACACCCGTGGACACGCCTGCCGCCGACGGAATAGAGTGACCCGATGCGATCCTTCACAGCCGAGGTCCCTGCCGTCGCCGTCTCGGCCGTCGCGCCGGCAGTCCCGACACCCGGCCCGGTCGTGGCGCCGGGCCACCCCCAGGGGGGCGACGCCCGCGATCTCGGTGCTGGGCCGCCGACGCGCTCGCGGAGCTGACGCATGGGCGCCGTCGAGTGGAGCGTCGTCGTCCTCGTCGTGGCCGGGCGGCTGGGGCTCCCGCTGCTGATCCCCTACTTCCCGGTGCCGGCGCTGCTCTCGTGCCTCATCCTCGACGCCGTCGACCAGAGCATCTTCCAGCAGTTCCCGGCCATCCCGCTAGACGGTTACCAGTCCTACGACAAGGCGCTCGACATCTACTACCTCTCGATCGCCTACCTCTCCACGCTGCGCAACTGGACCAACCAGACCGCCTTCCACATGAGCCGGTTCCTCTTCTACTACCGGA
>JAAZAR010000112.1 GCA_012514235.1 Actinomycetota bacterium | reverse complement strand
CAGGCGCCGCCCACGTCAGCGCCGTGGGCGGGCGGCACGCCGCCGGCGCCGCCGCCGCCTCAGACGGCGAGCGGCACGTGGACTGCGCCGCCGGCCCCGCTCTCGGGGCCTGAGGAGGACGCAAGCACGTCGTCTCCGGCGGACGCCGTCTCCGCCCTCAAGACGGCGACGCTGGCCGCGCGCGGCGCCCATCTCGCCTATCTGCACTTCTCGGAGCGCGAACTCGCGACTGGCGCGAGCGACGAGGCCGGGGGCTACTCGGACGAGTACGTCAGCGCCTGGCTCACGCTGACCGACGCGGTGGCTGCCTTCCGCAGCGCGCACGCGGCGGCTGTCGCCGCCGCCGCAGGCAGCGGCCGGACGCTGGAGGAAGCGTGCGCCGGGCAGCCGGACCTCCTCCACGTGCTGCAGACACTCGAGCCGTACCTCGCCGCCGAGTCCGACGACCAGGTCCACGAGGCGTTCCTGACGGTCGCCCGCTCGGAACTGCCGGACTCCTGAGACGGCGGAGCGGCGCCGGAGACGCGCCGCCCCACTCTCGGCACCCGTCACCCGGAGGATGAGCGGCTCGAGCCGCGAGTTCCGGGTACGATGTTCCGCAGAGACGGTCGACTGGGAGGGGGCGAACATGCGCATGGACTCGTCAACCGGGATGACGCGGCGCGCGTCGCTGCTCGGCGCCTTGACCATCGTCGCGGCAACGGCTGCGGCGATGCTGCTGCCGGCGGCCGCCGCCTCGGCCGCGCCCAAACCGTTCGTCGTCTGCAACCAGCTGGGCGGTCAGGCGGGTCCGGACATCGCCGGCCCCGTCGTCGTGTGGACGGACAACCGCAACGGCAACCTGGACATCTACGGCCGCAACCTGTCCACGCGCAAGGAGTTCGCCGTCTGCACGAAGCCCGCGCAGCAGGACAACCCGTCGGTCACGCGCTACGTCTCCGGCGGCAAGGTCAAGTACGTCGCCGTGTGGGTCGACAGTCGGAACCACGAGGGCGGCCTGGCGACCGACATCTACGGCCGCGACATCACCGCGCGGCGCAACTTCCTCGTGGCCCGCAGCGCCACGGTGAAGTGGTTCCCCGAGATCGTCGACACGTGGGTGATCTGGATCGAGGCCGACGACCCTGCCGGCCCGTACCGCATCAAGGCCCGCGACCTCGAGGCGCGCAAGACGTATCTCATCGCGAAGAGCCCTGTGCTCAGTTCCGTCGCCATCAGCCGGCGCACGGTCGGCTCACGCACCGTCCACACCGCCGTCTACACGTCGGGCAAGGGCAACATCAGCGGGCGCAACCTCCCCCAGGGCGACCCGTTCATCGTCTCGCAGCGCAGCACGTTCGAGTGGATGCCGGACATCAGCGGCAACCGCGTCGTGTGGTGGGAGTCAGGCGGCCGGATCATGCTGAAGAACCTGAAGACGGGCAAGCGGACGTTCGTGCACTCCGGATCTCGCCCCCGCATCGACGGCTCGCTCGTCACCTGGGACGGCGGCGGGCACGGGGGCGAGTTCGTCATCTCCTACCGCAGGGACGCCCGCGTCTACGTACGGGACGTCGCCCGCAGCTCCAGAGTGGTGACCATCACGCAGAAGGACCTCACGTGTCTCTTCCCGGCCGTGAGCGGCAAGCGCGTCGTCTGGGAGTCAGGACCCGCCCGGAGAGTCCTCTCCCACATCCACATCTACGGCGCTCGCCTCAACTGAGCGAACGGTGCGGGGGTTTGCTGCGCCCTTCGCGATGTCGATAGACCTTCCAGGCAAGTCGTACAGGTTGGGTCTGAAGTGGAGCGACCGACACACAGGCGGGGAGCCGCCGTCAAGGCGCAGGCACAGGACGATCCGGGAGCGGATCCCGCGCTGGGTCTGCTGGTAGCCGTGACCTCCCTGCTGCTGGCTCTGGCGCTGGGCACCGGACTGTTCCTGCTCCTGCCGGCGGCCGCGTGAGCCACAGCTCCAGGACGAGAAACGGAAGCCCTGACGGGTGACCACCCGGTCGCACGCGGCGGCCACCTCGGGGTCGTACCGCGTGCCCGTTCCCGCACCGATCTCCGCGAGCGCAGCCTCGATGCCGAACGCCGGACGGTGGTGCCCCGTGATGCCGCCGGAGGGGATCGCGACACCGGCGTGCGGGCCGCGACGCCACGCGCCAGTCAGCAGGGCGCGAGGAAGGCCTGAGCCTTCTCGAGCCACATGGGCACGTCGATGCCCTGGGGGCACTTCTCGACGCACTCGCCGCAGGCGGTGCAGCTGTCGGCCCGCTCCTCGTCCGACAAGAACGTGCTGTACGCCATCTGCTGCCGCGACAGGTTGTCGTACATGTGGGCGTCGTTGTAGAGCTCGAAGACGCCGGGGATGTCCACCCCCTGCGGACACGGCATGCAGTACCGGCAGGCCGTGCAAGGGATGGGGCTGAGCTCGCGGTAGAGGTCGCGCACGCGACCGACCAGCGCGAGCTCCTCGGCGGTGAGCAGCCCCGGCCGGCTCGCGTCGGCGAGACGGAGGTTCTCCTCGACCTGCTCCATCGTGCTCATGCCGCTGAGGAGGAACGAGACCTCCTGATGGTTCCAGACCCACTGGAGCGCCCACTCGGCCGGAGAGCGACGCACGGGAGCGGCGTCCCACACGGCCTGGATGGCCGGCGGCACGTTCCGCGCCAGCGCGCCGCCGCGCACGGGCTCCATCACGATGACGCCCAGGCCCTTGCCGGCCGCCAGCTCCAGCCCCTTGCGGCCGGCCTGGTAGTCCTCGTCCATGTAGTTGTACTGGATCTGGACGAACTCCCACAGGTCGGTGGCGGCGAGGATGCTCTCGAAGTCTTCGCAGGTCCCGTGGAAGCTGAAGCCGAGGTGCCCGATGCGCCCATCCGCGAGCGCGCGCTCCGCCGCGGCCAGCTGGCCCTGTTCCACGACGCACCGCCAGTGAGCCTCGTCCAGCGAGTGCAGCAGGTAGAAGTCGATGTGGTCCGTCTGCAGTCGCTCGAGCTGCACCCCCAGGATCCGGTCGAAGTCCGACGGCTTCTCGACCTCCCACACGGGCATCTTGGTGGCGAGCTTGACGCGCTCGCGCCACCCCCCCTGGAGCGCCCGACCCAGCCACGACTCGCAGGTGTGCTCGTGGTACATCCAGGCGGTGTCGACGTAGTTGACCCCGCCCTCGATGGCACGGTACAGCAGCGCGTCCGCGAGATCGTAGTCAATGCGCTTGAAGTCCGGCTTACCGTCCTCTCCCTGGTGCACGGGCAGACGCATGGCGCCGAAGCCGAGGGCCGAGGGCTTGAAATCGAGCTGACCGAAGTCGCGGTACTGCATGACTCTATGCTACCTGACGGGCGGCAGCCGCCGCGCCGGTGCACCGCCGGGACACCGGCTGTAGACTCGGCGCCAGTCGTCTGAGGAGCAGTCCGATGCCGAAGACCGTTCAGCACCCCGAGATCCTCGTCCAGGCCCGCAGGGGCGGGACGGTCGAGAGCCTGCACCGTGCCTGCGCCGCGCTCGCCGCACCCGACGGCGAGATCGTGGAGCGCTGGGGAGACCCCGGCATGGTCACCTTCTGGCGCTCGTCGGCCAAGCCGCTGCAGGCCCAGGCCTGGGTCGTGGACGGCACCGTCCGCCGCTTCGGCTGGGGGACCGAGGAGCTGGCCATCATGAGCGCCTCGCACGAGGGTCTGGACGTGCACGCCGACCTCGTGCGCCGCATGCTCGCCGACATCGGCCTGGGAGAGCAGGACCTGCGCTGCGACACCGCGCTCAAGGCGCGTCACAACTGTTCCGGCAACCACACGGGCTTCCTGGCCGCCTGCGTCCACCACGGCTGGGACGTCGCCTCCTACCAGAGGCCCGAGCACCCCTCCCAGCAGGCCGCCCTCGCCGCATTCGCGGCGCTCATCGGCCGGGATGCGGGCGAGGTGGCCACCGGCGTCGACGGCTGCGGCATCGTCTGCTATGCGACGCCGGTCACCGTCGCCGCGTCGACCTTCGCGCTGCTCCCCGAGCTCCTGCCCGAGATCAGCGCCGCCATGCGCGCCCACCCCGAGCTCATCGAGGGACCGGGCGCCATCGACACGGAGGTCATGCGCGCGGTGCCCGGCGCCACCAGCAAGTGCGGCGCGGAGGGGCTCAGCTGCTTCTCGCTCCCCGACGGCCGCGGCCTGGCGGTCAAGGTCGTCGACGGAGCCGACCGGGCCCACGAGCCGGCCGGGCTCGCGGCCCTCGAGGCCGTCCTCGGCCCGGACGCGATGAGCGACGAGCTGCGCCGGCTCGCCCGGCCGCCGCTCACCAACGACGCCGGCGACGTGGTCGGCGAGCTGCTCGCCTTCATCCCCGAGTGAGACCTGGCCGGAGGCGCACGGCGTCAGCCCGGCCACGGCTTCATTTCGGCCGGGAACACAGCGAGGTCGACCGGCCCGCGGTCTCGCCTGCGACGCGCGGCCCCGGATCCGCTGCGATACACTCGCGCCACATGCGAAGAGGCCGGCGCACGAGGCGCCGCCGGCCCGACCCGACGGAAGGAGGGCGACGATGACGCTCAGACTCGGCTTGCCGAAGGGGAGCCTCGAGCACGCCACCCTCGATCTCTTCCGCAGGGCCGGGTTCCTCATCACGGTCGCGGAACGCTCCTACTTTCCGGCCATCGACGACCCGGACATCGAGTGCATGATGGTGCGTGCCCAGGAGATGGCGCGCTACGTCGAGGACGGAGCCCTGGACTGCGGCCTCACCGGCCACGACTGGATCGTGGAGAACGAGGCCGCCGTGCGCACGGTGAGCGAGCTCGTCTACGCCAAGCAGAGCTTCGGAAAGGTGCGCTGGGTGCTCGCCGTGCCGGAGCAGTCGCCGGTGCGCTCCGCCGCCGACCTCGAGGGCAGGATCGTCGCCACCGAGCTGGTCGGCGTCACGAGGCGCTGGCTCGCCGACCGCGGCGTGAACGCCAAGGTCGAGTTCAGCTGGGGCGCGACCGAAGCCAAGCTCCCCGAGCTCGCCGACGCCATCGTGGAGGTCACCGAGACCGGGAGCTCGCTGCGCGCGAACAAGCTGCGCATCGTGGAGACTGTCCTCGAGAGCACCACCAGGTTCATCGCCAACGTCGACGCGTGGGAGGACCGCGACAAGCGGCGCAAGATCGAGGACGTCTCGATGCTGCTGCAGGGGGCCATGGCCGCTCTCGACAAGGTGGGGCTCATGCTCAACGTGCGCGCCGGCGACCTGGAGGCGGTGCTCGACGTGTTGCCCGCCCTGCGCAAGCCGACCATCTCGCACCTGAGCGACGCCGGCTGGCTCGCCGTGAACACGATCCTCGACGAGAGCGTGGTCAAGGAGATCCTGCCCCGGCTCAAGGAGGCCGGCGCGGAGGGGATCGTCGAGTTCCCGCTCAACAAGATCGTGATGTGACGCCTGCGGCCGCCCGCCGGGTCAGCCGCGGAGGCGGCGGGCGGCCGCCAGCGCCTCCCGCTCCGTGAACCGCCCGTACGACGGCCGCAGCTCGTGCTCCGTAACCGGCAGCCAGATGTAGCCGTCCCGGTCGTCTCCGACGGGAGTGGCGCGGCCCTGGACGAACCGCCACGCGGTGAGCGCCGCGGCGAGCGCGTCCAGTGAGTCGTGGTCGAAGTACTCGTCCCACACCACGCCGACGCTCCTCAGCGTCACGACGCGGGCCCGCAGCCCGGCGCGCGAGCTCTTGGACGGCGGCGTCCCCCCGAGCAGCGCGGAGAAGCTGGCGTGCGGGTACACCTCCAGCGCCGCCGGCGCCTGACCGAGCGCGCCGGGCAGCATGCCGGGCGCCGGCAGCTCGAAGCCGCGCCGGGCCAGTTCCCGGAAGTACTCCCACCCGGTCTCCATCCAGGCGTACAGCCCGTCGGCTTCCGCCGCGACCGCACGCGTGGGCACCTGGTAGATCGAGATGCGGCGGTGAGCGAGCTCCGCGTCACAGGCTCGCGGACGGGTGGCGGCCCCCCCCGAGACCGTCGCGGCCGCTGCGGTGCATCGACCCCGACGGCCACCGGACCGTGGGCCTCGAGCCACTCGAAGAACCTGCCCCTGTCGCCGGCGATGCCCTCGTCCGCTTCCGCCCACCCGAGGACCTCGAGCGTACGTCCGCCTCGTGCCGCCACGGCGACGCACGGCCTGCTTGCGGCGATGTCCACCCCTACGACCACCGGACCCCGGTCCATGGCCGCAGCCTAGCAGACCCTCGTGGTCCGGCGGAAGGTCGCCGGACGTCTCGGGTCGGGCGCAGCGGGCGCAGAGTGGAGGACCGGGCGCAGAGCGTAGGACCGGGCGCCGGACACGGGCGGGCGGCGGCAGCGGGCTCGAGAGGTCGCCGCAGAACGTCCACCCTCGTCACCCTCGTCCCGTCCCCCGTGAGCTGCTAGCCTCCCTCGCCGTGGACAGGACGGCCGACACTGCACTCGGCCCGGCGGGCGGGACCGCCGTACCTGGGCCGAGGCTCGTCTTCTTCGGGGTCACGAGCCGCCGCGATCTCGCGCAGCGAGCGGCGGCGGCCGCCCCCGACGCGCACTTCGCCTCACGGCGCGCGTGGACCGAGGACCCGGGCGAACCTCGTCGCCGGCTGCTCGGCGGCGCACCTGCGGTCGGCCTCTGGTTCTGGACGGGCAGCCAGGACGAGTTCGAGGCCCAGGCCCGCGACATCCTGCTGCGCCTCGTCCACCCGCTCGTCGGACGGGGACTGCCGTTCTGCCTCGGCTTTCCCTTCGAGCCGGAGGTGCTGGAGGCTCGCCGTCTGACGGTCGCCGAGGCCACGCGGCTGGACCTCGAGGACATCGGCCGGCTGCTGCGAGCCGCGTCGCCCGGTCGTGCCGGAGACGAGCCGCCGGACGGCACGGGTCCGGGCGCCTCGTCGCCCCACGACGATCCGTCAGGCCGCCCGGCTGCTCCACGGCGACCGGCCGACGGCCCGGACGCCGTTCGACTCGACGACGCCCAGCGCGCCGCCGTCCAGCACGCCCGAGGGCCGGCGCGCGTGCTGGCGCCGGCCGGCTCGGGCAAGACCAAGACGCTGATCAGCAGGGTGGTCGAGCTCGTCGACCGTGGCGCCGACCCCTCCGGCGTCCTCATGCTCGCCTTCAACCGCAAGGCGGCGGAGCAGCTCGAGGAGCGCCTCGCGGCGCTCGGCATCCCGAGCACGCGACGGATCGGAGCGCCCGCGGAGGGTCCGACCCCCGGCGGCCGGACGGGTCGGCGGCGGCGGCCGCGCCCCAGCTCCGGCCGCGACTCGGCCTCCGGCCACCCGGTCCTCGCTCCCCCGCTCGAGCCGGAGGAGCGCCCTGCCGGCGTCCACTGCGCCACCTTCAACGCGTTCGGCTACAGGTATCAGCGCGAGATACTCAGGGCGCGCATCCAGCTCGACCACGACGGCCGCTCGCTGCGCACGCTCATGGCGCGCGCCATGGAGACCGCCGGCGTCTCCCTGCGCGACCTCAAGCCGCGCCGCGGCAGCGACCCGGTCGGCGCCTTCCTCCAAGCCCTCACCCGCGTGCGCGCCGCGCTCGAACCGCCCGACGAGGTGGAGGTGCGCATCGAATCCCTCGGGGACGCGCCGCTCGTCGACGTCCCCTTCGGGCCGGTCCACGCCCAGTTCACGCGGGCGCAGGCGGCCACCGGAGTCCAGTCTTTCGACGACCAGATCTACTTCGCCGTCGCCGACATGCTCGCAGACCCGGCCCACCGCGCCTTCGTCCAGGCGCGCTTCGACCACGTGCTCGTCGACGAGTTCCAGGATCTCAACGGGGCGGAGCTGGCGCTGGTGGACGTGCTCTCACGCCCTCACCGCCGCCTGTTCGTGGTGGGCGACGACGACCAGCTCATCTACGGCTGGCGGCAGGCCGACCCCCGCGGGATCCTGGAGTTCCACCGCCGCATGCCGCCCAGACCCTGGTCGTCTACGTACACCCTGTGCACCAACTACCGCTGCTCGCGGGCGGTGGTCGAGACGGGCGCCCGCCTCGTGAGCAACAATGTGGTGCGTGAGGCCAAGGACATCCATCCACGGCCGGGGGCGCAGGACGGCGAGGTCCGCTTCTACGGCTCGCCGTCCTGGCCGGAGCGCGCCGCCGAGATGTGTTCCTTCCTGCGGCGCGAGAAGCAGCGGCTCGGGTGCGGCTGGCGCGACCTCGCCGTGCTGTGCCGCTACCGCTCGCAGCAGCTGCTCGTGGCGCTGGCGCTCGACGCCGACGACGTGCCGCGCACCCCGGCGCTGGGCTGCACGCTCTTCACGCACCCGGCGGCGAAGCTCCTCCGCGCCTATCTGCGCCTGGTGTGTGCGCCGGACGAGCTCTCCGGACCGACCATGGGCGCGCTCATCAACCGGCCGAACCGGTTCGTGAGCGCGCGCGACACGGAGTCCGTCGCGACGGCGGCGCGACCCTGGTCGAGGCTGAGAGCCCTCGCCGCCGAGGAGCCTGCCTCCGGTCCTCGTCCCCTGTCGACGCTCGTCGAGCAGGCCGCGAGTCTCGTGGCCACCCTCGTGCCGCCGGACTCGACGGCGGCTGGGCCAGTCTCGAGCGACGTCACCTCCGGAGGCGACTGGACCTCCGACGACCAGCCGCCGTCATCCGTCGATCTCGTGTGGGCCGTCGTCGAGACGTTCGGCCTCGACGGCCTCTGGGCCGCGGAGACCGACGCCGCCGCGGCCGGCGAGGGGGCCGGCCCGGACGGGGCCGGCCCCCTCGAGGTCTTCGACTCGCTCCTGCTCCTCGCCGAGACCTACCCCGAGTTCGCCGAGTACCTGGAGGTCTGGGACCGGTTGCGTCTGGACGAGGAGCAGCACGGCGAAGCCGCCGAGGAGCGCGCCGGCGACGAGCCCGAAGACGACCGCGTGGTGATCGGGACCATCCACGCGGCCAAGGGACGCGAGTACGATTCCGTCGTCATCCCCGACTACGACTGCGACGTCTCTCGCTGGAGCGCACCGGAGGTGGAGGAGGAACGGCGCGTCGTGTACGTCGGCGTCACCCGTGCTCGCGACGCCGTCCTCTTCACGGTGGACACCTCGACGGGCTTCGTCCACCCCTTCCTGCGAGAGCTCGTCGAGGCGCCGGACCCCGGCGAGCACGAGTCGCTCACCGCCTGGCTCGAAGAGGTCGGCTCATGCGATGCGGCGCCCGTCGAAGGCGCCTGCGAGACGGCCGAAGGCGGCGCCAGCCGGCCGGACACGGCACAGCCGCCCGCCGCGCTGCGCCGGCTCATCGCCGCCCGCCTCAGTGAGATCGAAGTGCTCTACCCGGAGCTCGTTCCCGAGCGCCCGAGCACGGCACAGGACGGGCAGGATGCCGACCAGAGGCTCTGACGTGCGAGGGAACGGCGCAAACGCCGCGCCCGCCCTCCACCGCCGGCTCAGCGCAGCCAGAGCCGCGGCGCCGGCCGCGGCGGCGCCACGAAGTGCTTCGCCGTCGGGGCGGTCCCTTCGCGCAGGTACTCCCGCAGGTCCTCCTGGAGCCCCTGGTCGGTCACCGTGCGCCGCTGGTGCTGCCGCAGGTGCTCGTCCCAGCTGGGAAGCACGAAGGTCTCGACGAACCGGCAGGGTTTGTCCGCGTCGCGGTACACCGACCAGTCGCTCGCGCCCGTCCGCCGCCGGACGCGCCCTACCAGCCGCAGGGCACGGAGGAAGTCGTCCTCGGCCTCCTCCCTCACCTCATAGGCCACGACGACGAGGGCGGGGCTGTCGGAGTTCTCGCTCGGCACGAGTCGCGCCTCCGGCGCCGCCATCGGTGCCGGCCGCAGGTCCACCTCGTCGATGTGGTCGAAGCGCCAGCGCCACGCGAGCGCGAGGGTGCCGACGATGGTCACGGCCCCCCAGACGTACGCGACCGGGACCCCGGTCGAATCGGCGAGCCTGCCCCAGAGAGCACTGCCCAGTGCGATCCCGCCCGAGATCGCCGTCAGGTAGAGGGCGAGGCCTCGAGCGCGCACCCACCCCGGGAGGACCTCCTGCGAGGCGACGTTGACCGTCGACAGACAGAACAGCCAGCCCAGGCCGATCACGAACGAGATGGCGACGGCGGCTACCGGGTGGTGGAGCGCCGCCAGGGCCAGCAGCCCTGCCGCGACCAGAGCGCTGCCGACGGCGAAGACTCCGTCGGCGCTCAGGCGCGTGCGTATCGTCGGGATGACGGCGGCGGTCGTGACGGCGCCAATCCCCATGGATGCGAAGAGGATGCCGAGCCCGCCCGAGCCCCAACCCAGTTCGCGGCTCGCGTAGACGGGCAGCAGCGACATGTAGCCCGCACTGGCGACGCCGAACGCGAACGAGCGCACCAGCACCCCGTGGAGGTGATGCGAGAACATCGCATAGCGGATGCCGGCGCGGATCGCCCCGGCGAAGTGCTCCGCCGGGCCGACGTCCTCATCGACCGGTCGCTTCCAGCGCCACAGGACCACCAGCACGAATGCGAACGAGGCAGCGTTCAGCGCGAACACGAGCCACGCGCCGGCGGCGGCGATCAGCAGACCGCCGACGGCGGGGCCGATCGCCCGCCCGATGTTGAGGTTGGCGCCGCCGAGCGTGACCGCCTGCTTGAGCTCGTTCGGCGGCACGAGGTCGGGCTGGATCGCCTGCCAGGCGGGGAAGTTGAAGGTCGCCCCCAGCCCGAGCGCGAACGTGAAGGCCAACAGCAGCATCGGCGTCACGGCGTCCAAGGCGGCGAGCACCGTGAGCCCTCCCGCCGCCACGAGCATGGACCCCTGGGTGATGAGCAGCAGGCGCCGCCGCTCCACGAGATCGGCGACGGCGCCCGCCGCCACGCCCACCACGACGGTGGGCAGGTACGTGGCGGTCTGCACCAGTGCGACGATCGCCGGCGAGGCGTGCAGTTCGACCATGAGCCAGGCCGCCCCCACTGCCTGCATCCACGTCCCCACGTTCGAGGCGAGCAGCGCGATCCACATGACGCGATACACGCGGTAGCGGAGCGGCGACCAGGCTGACATGCAGACAGCCTACAGGACGCGGCACCCTCCCCGCCTCCTCTCCGGAGGCACAGATCGCGCGGGGCATGCGACCCCGCGCCGCGACCCGCCGACGGGTGGACGCGAACATCTGTCCGCCCCACCTGCTACGCTCCGCGTGCCTGCCTCGCCCGATCACGACCAGAGGAGCCGCCATGCCCAGCCCCGACGCGCCGTCCGCTCCACAGTCCCGCGGCTCTGGACGCCCTGACGACGGAGACCTCCCCTCCCCACCCCTCTCGGCCTGCGTGCCGGTACGTGGTCTCCGGAGTCGCCCCGTGACCGGCATCGCCGTCGACGACGACCTCGTCTGGGTCGCGCCGGTCCCGATGGCTGCTGCCGGCGCGGCCAGGACGTCCTCACCCGCCGCCCTCCTCCATCTCAGCGTGCTGCTCGCGCACGAGCACGCCGTCGCGCACGGCGTCCTCGAGGCCCCGATCACCGAGGCAGAGCTCGTCGACGCCGCGGCACGCCTCGTCGCCGGCTACCTCGACGACCTTCCGGAGCTGCCTCTCGTGGGCGAGCCGTTCGGCGGCGAGGAGGGCACGGACTGACGTCCTGAGGCAGGCGCATGAGCCTGCCCCAGCCATTTCACCCCTCAAGGAAGCGAGGGGCCGCGCCGACCCCGTTGAAACAGAAGCTGCACCCCCGCCGGGCTAGGGTCGCGTCGTCGCCGGCGTTACAGGTGGTGTCAGTGATAACGACGACGCAGGGAAAGCGGCGACTTCATGATTCGTGCATCCGCAGCCGGACATCGGCGTCTTGTGCGGGCGGCGACGGGACTCATTCTCGGGGTGACCCTGCTGCTGGCCGTCATCTGGATCTCTCCGCGAGCCAGCAGCGCGGCGGCCGCCTGGATCAGCACCCCGACCGTCCGTCTCAAGGCGGTGTCTCCAGGCCACGACGGACAGCTCAGCGTCGCCGTCTCCCCTTCGTCGGGCGCGCGACGCGCGGCTCTGGCAGAGACCCTGGACCCGGGCATGCGATTCACGATGGCCGGCGTCATGTGCGACGCGCCCGCCTCCGGCGCCGTCACCATCCGTCTCCGTACCAGCATGGACGGCGCCTCCTGGGGTCCGTGGCTGGAGGCGCCCCTGGAGATCGCCGGTGAGGGCACGACACCGACCGCCTATGCCGACGCCGTCTGGACCGGGCCGGCGCGCTACGCGCAGGTCACGGCAGTGGCGAGCGACGGTCGCGTCGCGCTGCTCACCGGCGTCCGCCTGGTCGCCATCGACCCCACCGAGCAGAGCGGTGTCGCAGCCCGCATCACCGGCGCGGCGCGGCGCTTCGCCGCGACGGTAGCCGGAGTGAGCTTCGACGCTCCGGCCGTCGCGGCACCCTCCGCACCGGCCATCGTCACCCGCGCCCAGTGGGGGGCAGACGAGAAGCTGCGCAACGCGTCGCCCTCCTACGCCACGGTGAAGATGGCCTTCATCCACCACACCGCGAGCGGCAACACCTACTCACCCGCCGACGGGCCGGCGCTGGTGCGCGGCATCTACGCCTACCACACGCGCAGCCTCAAGTGGAACGACATCGCCTACAACTTCCTCGTCGACCGCTACGGCGTCGTCTACGAGGGGCGCTACGGCGGTATCGAGCGCGGCGTCGTGGGCGCCCATGTCTACGGCTTCAACACGGGCAGCACCGGCGTCTCCGTCATCGGCACGTTCACGGACCAGCAGCCGCCGGCGGCTGCGATGACCGCGCTGGAGCGACTCCTGGCGTGGAAGCTCGGCGTGCACGGCCTCTCCCCCTCGGGCAACGCCAAACTCACCTGCGGGGCGACGGACAAGCACGCCAAGGGCAGCGTCGTCAAGCTCCCGGTGATCGCCGGCCACCGGCAGGCGAACTACACCGAATGCCCTGGGGCGGCCTTGTACCCCCTCCTGCCGGGCGTCCGTAGCGGCGTCGCCCGGCGCATGGGAGCGTCGCCGACAGTCACGCTCAAGACATCCTCCCCGCTCATCAGCCCCAACGGCGACGGCGTACTCGACACCACCGTCCTCACCGTCAAGGTCACGGCTGGTCTCACCTGGTATCTCACGGTGAGCGGCGGCCCCGGCGGCAAGCAGGTCGCCGCCTGGAGCGGCGACGGCGCCGGCGCGATCGAGTGGGACGGCACGTCGAGCGGCGCCGCCGTCCCCGACGGGGTCTACACAGCAAGCCTCACGGCCACGCCCGAGGGTGGCGACCCGGTCACCGAGTCCGTGGCCATCACCGTCGACACCACCGCTCCCCGTCTGTCGAAGGCCACCGGACCGGGGTGGTTCAGCCCCAACGGCGACGGGCAGGCCGAGACGGCGGCGGTGACCTACGCTCCGAGTGAGGCCTGCTCGGTGCGCGTCGGCATCAACACGCTGGAGGGCAAGATGCTCCGCTGGCTGCACGGGTGGAAGGCCCGAGCCGTCAAGTCGTACTCCGTCACCTGGGACGGACGCATCGGCTCGGGCAGTGCCCTCACGCCCGCGGACGACGGCCTCTACCGCTTCGTCGTCGAGCGGCGCGACGAGGCCGGCAACGTCGCCAGGCAGGGCGTCAAGATCACCGTCGACCGCACCCTCGGGTTCCCCTCAGCCGCGCCAGGCTACTTCTCGCCCAACGGCGACGGCGTTCGCGACACGACCGCCCTGCGCTTCAAGCTCACGCGCAGCGCTGAGATCGCCGTACGTGTGCTCGACGGCGGCGCCGAGGTCCGCACGTTCGCACTCGGCAAGCTCGGCGCCGGGCAGCGGAGCGTGACCTGGGACGGCGCGACGAGCTCCGGCGACGTCGTCCGGAGCTCGCGTCTCTCCTTCGAGGTGACCGCCACGTCAGACCTCGGCGAGAGCCGCGTCACTTCTCCGGTGATCGCCGACCTGTATCGTCCCCGGCTGTACGCGGGAGGCAGCAAGAAGACCGTCGCGGGCAAGAGCACGAAGCTCACCTGCAAGGTCGTGGACCCCTACAGCGACAAGGTGGACGTGCGCTTCACGGTGAAGAATGCGAAGGGTCGCGTCGTGGCCTCGGCCCACCCCGGCTGGAAGACCACCGGCACGTCATTCGCGGTCAAGTGGCGGCCCAAGGCCCGCGGCGTCTACACGGTGACCTACCGCGCTTTCGACCGGGCCGGCAACACCGAGGCGGCACGGGCCAAGACACGCGTCACCGTGCGCTGACGGCCGCCCTCAGAAGACCTCCGGGACGAACGTCTGGCTCTCGACGGGCGGCCGCACATAGCCCTTCTCGGGCGGCCGCTCGGCGAGCTGCAGGTCGTGGTGCGTCACGTCTTCGTAGGGGATCTGGCTCAGCAGGTGGTGGATCATGTTCAGCCTGGCCCGCCGCTTGTCGTCGGCGTTGACCACCCACCACGGCGAGTCCTTGGTGTCGGTGTAGGCGAACATCTCGTCCTTGGCCTGCGAGTACTCGACCCAGCGCATGCGGCTCTCCAGGTCCATGGGGCTGAGCTTCCAGACCTTGAGCGGGTCCTTGAGACGCGCCTGGAACCGCTTCTCCTGCTCCTCGTCGCTCACGCTGAACCAGTACTTGAGCAGGATGATGCCGCTCCGGATGAGCATGCGCTCGAACTCGGGGCAGGTTCGGAAGAACTCCCACACCTCGGCCTCGGAGCAGAATCCCATGACGCGTTCGACGCCGGGGCGGTTGTACCAGGAGCGGTCGAACAGGACCATCTCGCCGGCCGCGGGCAGATGCTTCACGTACCGCTGGAAGTACCACTCCGTGCGCTCGCGGTCGGTGGGCGTCGCGAGCGCGGCGATACGGACGACGCGGGGGTTGAGGTGCTCGGTGACGCGCTTGATGGTGCCGCCCTTGCCGGCCGCGTCGCGGCCCTCGAAGATCACCGCGACGCGCAGTCCCGCGTGCTTGATCCACTCCTGGAGCTTGACCAGTTCGATCTGCAGCTTCTTGAGCTCACGCTCGTACGTCTCGCGGTCGAGCTTCTTGTGATGCCCCGGCTTCTCCGCAGGAGGCACGCTCATGTCCGGGAGCGGCCGGGACTTCTCCGGCGCGTCAGCCTTCTTCTTGTCCTTGGACTTGTCGGCCATCGAACTCCCCCAAAGGCTGGTCGCTGGCGATGCGGAGACCATCATAGTGCAGCCCGGCCGCCACGGGGAGACTGACGTTCCTGCGTCCACCCCTCCCGCGCCGATCACGCCCGTCGGGCGGCTCGTCCCGGGAGAGCATGCGGGGCCCGCGCGCCGGGCCCTCGGGCCGCCTGGTGTATCCTTTGCGCGAGGCAAGCAGCGCGGAAGTGAAGCACCGGTGGAGCTGTCCGACCATCCTCTCGAATCCGAACTGGCGGAGATCGCCGAGCGGGCCGAACCTGGCCGCACGGCGCGGCTCGCCGTGCGGCACTGGGGCTGGGACGGGAACGGAGGAGCCACGCTCGAGACGACGGGCCGCGAGCTCGGCGGCATCACCCGGGAGCGCGTGCGCCAGCTGTGCGAGCGGCTGGCGCGACGCCTCGGCGAGTGCGAGGTGGACGCGCCGGCACTCGACCGGGCTCTCGTCCTCGCCGCGCACGCGGTCCCCACCACGGCGCTCGAACTCGCCCGGCGTCTCGCCGACGAACGCATCGCAGCACGGCCGTTCGACCCGGCGGGCCTGCTCAGCGCGGCGGCCATGCTCGGACGCGACCCGACGTTCTGCCTCGAGACGGTCAAGGACGTACGCGTCGCGTTGCCCTACCCGCCCGATCCCGCGAGCGACACCGCCGCCGTGATCGAGGCCGTGGTCGACACCGCCCGCGCCGTCGTGCGTCGCGCGGGCGCTGCCCGTGTGAGCGACGTGAAGGGCCGGGTCGCCGCCGACCTCGTCGCGTGGGTGGACGACGACCTCGTCACCGCCCTCGTCTCCGAACCGGAGGACTTCGTCTGGCTGGAGCGGAGGACGGGATGGTTCTACCTCCCCTCGGTCGCCAAGAACGCCGTCGCCTCCCGTGTCGCCAAGGTGCTGAGCGTGAGCGGCGCCGTCGGGATCTCGGATCTGCACGCGGGCATCCGCCGGGACGAGCGGATGCGCGAGTTCGTGATGCCGGAGTACATCCTTGCAGAACTGTGCCGGCGGCTCCCGGGGGTGAAGGTCGAGGGCGGTCTCGTCGTGGCGGACTCGCGACAGCGTCCCGAGGACGTGCTGGAATCCACCGAGCTCGCGCTCGTCCGCGCCTTGCGCGACGCCGGCGGCGAAGCGGACCGGCGCGATCTGGAGCGGGTCTGTCTGGCCGCCGGCATGAAGCCTGCCAGCTTCAACAACCGCATCGCCTACTCCCCCCTCATCACGGACCTCGGCCACGGCCGCTACGGTCTCAGGGGAGCCGGCCCGGACGGCAACGGCGCCGGCGGAGAACCTGTGGGCGACGAGATCCCGCGTCCCGGCGACCTCGCCGCCTTCCGCCCCCCGCGGCGCCGCTGACGGAGGCGCGGTGATCTACTGGCGGGTCTTCGCAGTCTCGGCTACAGCCCTGTTCGCCGCGCTCCTCATCTGGCTCTACGGCGTGACGACGACGCTCATCTGGGCCGCGGCCATGGCGGCCTTCCTCCTCGTTCTCTGGCTGGCCGCGATCCCGCTCCGGGCCCGGCAGCGCCGGGCGTGGCGGGAGATGGGACTGGGCCCAGACGGGCGCCCGCTCCCACGTGAAGAGAACGAGCCGCCGGCCGAAGGCGGCGCTTGATCCGAACGGCCGCCGGGCGGTCTCAGCCCCCGAAGAAGTCGTGGGCCAGCTCGGGGGCCAGGATCGTGAGCAGTTCGGCGGGTGAGGCCGCGATGCGCTCTGCCCCGGCCTCGAGCAGCGCCCGAGGCTCGTGCCAGCCCCAGGAGACGCCCACCGGCGTCGCTCCGGCCTCACGAGCCTCGCGGACGTCCCCGGTCGTGTCGCCGACGTACCAGTACACGGCCTGGCCGGGGAAGCGTTCCTGCAGGGCGCGGATCTTCTCGACCTTGCTGCGCGCCGTCTCTGCGCCGGCCACCTCGCTCACGCCGCGGACGTCGTGGCCGCTCAGCCAGTCCTGCACCACGGCGCCGGGGCTCGAAGTCACGATGACCACCGTCCGGACGTCCGCGAGCTCCTCCAGGATCTGGGGCACGAGCGGGAAGGGCTTGAGCCAGTGCCGCGCGCGGGTCAGCGCGCCGCTGAGCCGCCGCAGCACCTCCGCCACCTGCTCATCCGGCACTCCCCGGGCCCGCATGCTGGCGTAGAAGTTGCCCTCCATCACCGGCAGCAGGTCCTCCTGCCGCGTGAACCCCTGAAGGCCGAGTGCACGGCAGGCCTCGACGAACGCGGCGCTGAAGACGTCGAACGAGTCGACGATCACGCCGTCGTAGTCGAACATCACGAGGTCTCGAGCATCGTCCGTCATGTGGCTCCCATGCAGGGGCGGAGAACGACGTGAGGGGCGGGACGGCCGCTCGCGGCCGTCCCGCCCCTCTCCGGTCTCACCAGTGCAGACCGGTCTTCTTCTTGAACTGCTCGACGCAGTTGATCTCGATGTCGAGCAGCTGGGCGATGCGAGCCTTCGCCGCGATGCCCTTGGCGACGCCCGGCACGCCGGTGATCGTCCCGATGTCGAGCTCTTCCCTGAGAAGCCGCATCGTGTGGGGATCACTGAGGTCCAGCGGGGTCACGTGGAGCTTGTCGGCGACGTACTTCTTGGCTTCGTCGATCCTCATCTTCTTGCTGAGCTGCATACGAGCAACGAGGTCTCCCGCTGCCCTGATGCCGCCCATGGACGAGGCCAACAGATGGGCCATGTGCATGCCGGCCGGGTCACCGGTGCCCACCTACAACCCGTCGGCCTTGCCGATCTCGATCATGGCCGCGCTGCAGCGGGTCACGACGTCGACCGCGGGGGTCTCGAACATCGGCACACCGCCGACGCCCATGCCCACGTTCGGGTGGATCGGCACCTTGGCGATGTCGGTGCACGACTTGACGAAGACGAGCGCCTTGCCGAGGTTCCACGGCGTCGACTTCTTGCTGTTGGTGGTGCTGACGGGGCCGAAGATCGAGACGCCGGCCTCCTCGCACACCTGCAGCTGCTGGTGCGGCCACATGCCGGCCAGCCGCTTGCCGTTGTACTCGATGGAGCCGTGGACACCAGTCACCATCTCGGTCGACATGCCGATCTCGACCGGCAGTCCGGTCTTCTTGGCGACGTGCTCGGTGCTCTTGAGCACGGCGGCGAACTCGCCGTCGCCGGTGGACGCCACGGTGTCGTAGTCGATACCGTCGGCGCCCATCTCGACCATGCAGTCGCTCATCTCGATGCAGTCTTCGAGGCACTTCTCGCCGGCAGCCTCCTGCGTGGCACGCGCCTCCTCGATCTTGCCCTGCTGCATGAGGTCGTACGGGTTGTCGAAGGGGCCGTCCGTCTTGAAGTACAGGCCCAGGTTCGGCATGAACCCGTAGAGCAGCGGGAAGATCGTGGTCTCCATGAGGATCTCGACGTGGAGCATCTCGAGCTTCTTCAGGAAGCGCTGCGGCTTCACCGAGTAGTCGTTGTGCGAGATCTCCATGGAGTCGAAGCCGAGCATGGACTCGTAGAGTCGCACGCCGACCTCGCGGTTGACCGGGGCGACGACGCCGCTCGACATCTGCGACGAGTTGAGCGCGTTGACGCACCCGTCCTTGGTCATGACGACCTCGTGGCCGCGCTGCACGCCCCAGATGCGCGTCGGGGCGGCGAACATGTCGACGAGGTAGTCGATCTCGTTCTCGGTCAGGGGCGGGATCTTCGCCTTCTGCGCCGCGAACTCAGACCCGTCGATGAACTCCTGGCGGAGCTCGTCCTTGGTGAACTCGACGTTCGAGTTGTCACCCATTCTCGTGAGGATCTTGGTCATATCACTACGGCCCTCCACTGTGTCGCTGTCAGAAGTCCCGGGCCGCGCCGGGGGGTCCATTCTCACGATGTGTCGTCGTGGTCCTGGTCGTGCGTCTTGTGTCTTCGCAGCCGGCGCCGGCGGCGGCCCTGCGGCCGCCGCCGGCGCCATGACCTTCGCCGTTCAGGCGGACCCGACCTTACTCGACCGGGATCTCCCTGGCGACGGCCTCAAGCTCCATGCCCTGACGCTTGCGCACGAAGTACGAGATGATCCAGATAACGGCCGCGATCCCGTACAGCGAGATCATGAAGATGAAGGACGCTGTGTTCTTGTACCCGACGGCGTACGCCCCGTCCGGGTCCCAGATGAACATGAAGATGTTCCAGCCCATGAAGGCCGCGTAGATGGCGGCCAGGATCGACATCCACGGGATGGATGCGATACCGGACTTGGGAAGTGCGCTGTTCTCCCACACGCCGCTGGCGCGCCACTTCATGATCATGAAGGCCAGGCCGCAGAAGAAGAACATGATGACGATGCCCAGCGTGGCGTCGTAGCTGATCTCCTTGATCCAGGTGGTGCCGTCGACGTTGGTCCAGTTGATCGGCCAGCCGGCGTACAGCGACCCGACGATGATCGACGGGATCGTCATGCAGATCAGCAGGGCGTTGTACGGCACGCCGTTCGAGCTTACCTTGGCGGCCCACTCCGGCAGGATGCGGTCGAACGCGGCCGCGAAGATCATGCGTGTGGACGACAGGAACAGGGTGCCGAACCAGCCGAAGAGGATCAGGCTGCAGGCACCGATGAGGATGACCTGGATGGCGGAGTTCGGGACCAGGAACGACAGCATCGCAGTCGGCGAGATGGAGTCACCGCCCAACGGCGAGATGCCCCACCAGTAGGACGCGTAGGTCCCCAGCCACGACTGGTAGCCGACCTTCCAGTTCATCAGGAACAGGAAGATGAGGACGATGGCGGTCGGCAGGAAGAGGCCGCCCATCATCTGGTAGATGTTCTTGCGGAAGTCCTTGGCGCCGCGGACCTCGCCGTACAGCGTGGCGCCCCAGTTCGGCCAGCCCATCCAGAACAGCATGAGCGGGATCAGCCAGAGCGTGCCCTTGAGGGTGCCGGTGAACGCCGACGTCGGCATGCCGGTGCCCGAGCCGACGGCCTGGATGGCGTCCCACGCCGAGGCGTGCTCGCCTTCGGCGATGTAGTTGCCGTCGGCGTCGGTCGCGAACAGGCCGCTCTCGTCCGTCTTGTACTTGGTCAGATCGAGCTTGCTCTCCTGGAGGCTGCCGCCCTGCGCGGTGTCGCCGTAGTACTTGACCGCCGCGTCGTTGAACTTCTCCTTGAAGTTCTGCGACGAGCTGAAGACGAGCAGGATGCCGAGGACCAGGAACGCCGCGAGGCCGATGTACATGAAGTACTTCTGCATCTTGGCGTAGGTCTTCATGCCGATCGCCACGAGGATCGAGGCGATGGCGATCACGACCAGGACGGCGACGAAGATGCCCGCCGGCTTGCTGAGGAAGTCAGCGCCGGAGTTGAAGCCGAGGATACGGAAGATCGGCTTGACCGTCGTCTGCACACCCATGTCGGCGTAGATCGGCGTCCAGAGCCAGAGGATGAACCACCAGCCGACGGCCGCGACGATGAAGCCGATCGACGAGTGGAAGATACGCGTGAGCCACACGTAGTCGCCGCCGGCGCGCGGCATCGCCGAGATGAGGCCGGCGTACACCACGATCTCCGCGACCATGAAGGCGGCGGTGATGACGATAGACCAGAAGAGGCTTCCGTCGGTGATGAAGCACGCGTAGGCCATCGACCAGATCGCGAGGAACAGGTTCACCGAGAAGAACGAGTACCGGAACCCGTCCGTCGATGACCAGCCCTTGACCAGGCCGCTGGCCTTGCGGACGAACAGCGTCTGTCCGCCCGTCTTTGCAGTGTCAGTCGCCATCAGCTAGGACCCCCTTTGTCCATGGTTGCCCGGCCTGTCAGACGAACTGGCCGGGCCCTCCTGCTAGTCCGGGTGCCCTCACCCGGAAGTCAGCCTGTACCGCTTCAGCTTGTTCTTGCCATCGAGGTCGACCACTGCGCCCGCGACCATGCCTTCCACGTAGGAGCTGCCCGGGTTGATGGCGAGCGTGCGGCCGATGCGGACGGCCGCCCGGCTCTCGTGGATGTGCCCGTGCAGCGACAGGATGGGCTGGACCTCTTCGATCACCTCCTTGACGGCGGTCGAACCGACGTGCGCCGAGTCCTGACCCTGGACGGTGAGCGTCTCCCAGTCGATCTT
>JAAZAR010000043.1 GCA_012514235.1 Actinomycetota bacterium | reverse complement strand
GTGTACGGTGTGTGATCGTCGTCGTCCACCAGGCGGCCCAGCGTGTGGTCCATACGCGTGCGCGTCCACTCGCCCGAGAGCGTGTGCTTGAGCGCCAGCGTCTTGAGGGTCCGGCAGCAGGTGATGCGGTCCGCGTTGCCGTCCGGGAAGGTGGCCTTCTCGTCCAGCGCCGCGCGGTTCTGGCCCACGATCAGGTTGAGACGCCACTCGAGCGCCAGACGGTCCCGGTACTCGATCATCTCCGGCATCTTGTACGCGGTGTCGATGTGCACGAGGGGGATCGGCACGTGGCCGAGGAACGCCTTGCGCGCCAGGTGGAGCAGCACCGTGCTGTCCTTGCCGATGGACCAGAGCATGCACACGTTGCCGAGGCTGCGGTACGCCTCGCGCAGGATGTGGACGCTCTTCGCCTCAAGGGTGTCGAGCTGGTTCACGACCCCTTTCTCAGGCGCCTGAGGAGTCGGCGGCGCTCCCGGGGATCCTCGCCGCACGGTCGTGCAGCCCGCACTCGCGGTGCTCGGGCTGCTCCCACCACCAGCGGCCCGCGCGCCAGTCTTCGCCTTCGGCGACGGCGCGCGTGCAGGGGGCGCAGCCGATGCTCGGGAAGCCCTGGTCGTGCAGCGGGTTGTACGGCACGTCGTTGGCCCGGATGTACTCCCACACGCGGGGCTCGTCCCACGAGGCGAGCGGGTTGATCTTGACCATGTCGGCGAGCTGGTCCCACTCCGCGATCTCCACCTTCTGACGGGTCGCGCCCTGGCCGCTGCGGAGGCCGCAGATCCAGGCGTCCAGCTCGAGCTGCGCGCGGCGCAGCGGCAGGATCTTGCGCACCTCGCAGCAGCGGTGGCGCGCCTCGATGCTGTCGCGGAACAGGTTCACGCCGTCCTTGTCGACCATCTTCTCGACCTCCGCCGCGGCCGGGAAGTACGTCTTGATGCACAGGCCGTAGTGCTTCGCCGTGCGGTCGAGCAGGTCGTAGGTCTCCGGGAACAGCCGGCCGGTGTCGAGCGTGAAGATCGGGATGTCGAGACCGGCGGTGGCGATCATGTGCGTGAGCACCTGGTCCTCGGCGCCCAAGGAGGAGGCGAAGGCGACGCGGCCGGCATAGCGCTCGGCGATGTCGGCGAGCACCTGCTCCGGGGCCGCGTCGCCGAGCTCGGCGAGGATGGTGGAGACGTCTTCCGGCACGGTCATGGCTACCTCGTTCGGTCGGCTTCTGTGGTCTCGGCGGTCGCCGCGGCCGTGCACGGCGCGCAGTCGATCGTCGGGAATCCCTTGTCGTGCAGAGGGTTGTAGGGGACGTCGTGGGCGCGGACGTAGTCCCAGACGCGCGCGTCGTCGCAGCCCGCGAGCGGGTGGAGCTCGAGGAGGCCGGCGGCGGCGTCCCACTCCGCCGGCTGGACGGGTCCTCCGTCATTGCGGGTGCGCGAGCCGCACACCCAGGCGTCGAGGCCTACCTGCGCGCGGCGCAGCGGCCGCGTCTTGCGCGTCTCGCAGCACTGCTCGTGCAGGAACCGGCTGCCGCGGAACAGGTTGACGCCGTTCCGGGCTACCATCGTCTCGACGTCCGCGGTGTCGGGGCAATACACCGCGATGCTGAGGCCGTAGCGCTCGCACGTCTGGTCGAGCAGGTCGTACGCCTCGGGGAAGAGGCGGCCGGTGTCGATCGTGAAGACCGGGATCTCGAGGCCGGCAGCGGCGATCATGTGGGTGAGGACCTGGTCCTCGACGTTGAGGCTGCTCGCGAACGCGACGCGGCCGGAGTACCTGGAGGCCGCGTCGCTCAGGATCTCCTCCGCGCTCAGGTGCCGGACGCGGTCCAGCACGTCGGCTACGGGCTCGTCGATCATCTGGTCCCCTCCCTGGGGCCGGGTGTCAGCAAGATGCAAGAGGCTAAGCCTACAGATAACATTTCCGCATGATAGGCTCGATCCCTGGCAGGTGCAAGCCGGCGCCGCGAACCGCCCGGACGGCACGCAGGGTGCCTCGAGCCCTCACGGCGACCGGCACGATGTCCTCCCGGGAGCGGCCGGCTGAGCGGCCGCATCCTACACACGGCTCCCCGGAGCGTCGTCAGGGCCGGCGAGGCGGACGCCCTCCAGCTCCAGCAGCCGCAGCTTGCGCCAGAGACCTCCGCCGTAGCCGCCGAGCCCGCCGTCGGCGCCGACCACCCGGTGACAGGGGATGACGATGGCGATGCGGTTGGCACCGTTCGCTGCGCCCACTGCCCGCGCCGCTCCCGGCGCTCCGGTCTCCCGCGCGAGCGCCGCGTAGGTGCGGGTCTCTCCGTACGGGATGCGGAGGAGCGCATCCCACACGCGGCGCTGGAAGGAACTGCCCGGGTAGTCGAGCGGCAGGTCGAACGTCCTGCGCCGCCCCTCGAAGTACTCGCCCAGCTGGGTGCGCAGCCGTTCGATGATCGGGCTGCGGCCGGGGGCGAGCGGGCGTCCCAGGCGTCGCCGCAGCGTCTCGAGCTGGCGCTCCATCATCCTGCGGTCCGGGTACTCGAGCAGGCAGAGCGCGTCGTCGGTGGCGCCGGCCACCAGCGGGCCGACGGGCGTCTCCAGCCACTCGAGGCGGACGAGGGCGGCGCCGGGCGCGGCCTGGGCCGCGCCCGGCGCCGCACCCGCCAGCTTGCCGAACGCCGACCTGAAGCCGGAGTGCGAGCCCCAGCCGTGGTCGAAGACGACCTCGTCGATCGCGCGTCCGGAGCGGAGCGCCGCGAAGGCGTCCCCCAGCCGGCGGGCGCGGCAGTAGGCCTGGAACGTCATCCCGTGCGTCTTCTTGAACCAGCGGCGCACGGCGGCGGGGTCGAGCCCTGCGGCACGCAGGTCCGCGTCCGAGATGCGGGCCGCCGGGTCCGCCTCGACGCGGGCGATGAGGCTCTTCGCCCACGCGGGGCTATCGTCCCCGGACTCGAGCGGCCGGCAACGCTTGCAGGGTCTGAAGCCGGCCACGAGCGCCTCCCTCGCCGTCGCGTAGAACTCGATGTGCTCCGGCCGGGGGTCGCGTGCCGGGCAGGAGGGAAGGCAGAACACGCCTGTCGTCGTCACGCCGGCGTAGAACAGTCCGTCGTAGGAGCGGTCGCGCCGGCGCAGCGCCGCGAGCATCTCGTCCCGCCGGAGCGGGGCGGTGTCCTTGTCGATCCGGTGTCGCAACTGAGGTGCCATGCGGATGAGAGTAGACCCGCCGCGAGGGGCTCGCCACCGAGAACTGGACGGCGAATCGCGGCGGACGACCCGCGGCGGCTGGGGACGGGCGGCGGGTGGGGGGACCCGGGCCGCCGCCGCAGGGCGCCGTACGGACGAGTGCAGCAGGGCGTCGACCGACGGGATCGCCTGGTGGGCGTTCCCACCGGAGGGCCCTCCCGGGCCGCTCAGGGCGGTGCGGTCCGTCGTGCGACGCGTCCCTGAGCTGCGTCCTGCTGCACGCTTTCTGAGTTCCCCGCCGCGCCCGGCCGCATGCCGTTCCCGGCATGTCTGCCGGGCGCGGGTCGCTGGCGTCTGCCCAGGTCTACTTCTTGCGCTTCTTGCCTCGCTTGCCGTCCTTCTTGTGCTTGCCGCCCTTCTTGCCGCCCGCGCTCTCGTCGGCCTCCCCGGCTGCATCGTGCGGCTTCCCGGACCGGCCGGCGGCGTCCGCCGGTCCCTCGGCCTCGAGCTCCTCCTTGACGACGGCCAGCTCGTCGAGGTCCTCCTTGGGCAGCGTGGGGTAGCGAGGGTCGATGGTCATGAGGGTGTCGACGAGCACCGCGGCCGCGGCGATGCGCGCGAACCACTTGTGGTCGGCGGGGATGACGTACCACGGCGCCCAGTCGGTGCTCGTGGCGGACAGCATCTCGGAGAAGGCCTTCTGATAGGCGTCCCAATAGCGACGCTCGCGTGCGTCCCCGGCTGAGAACTTCCAGTTCTTCTCGGGGATGTCGATGCGGGCGAGGAAGCGCTTTCGCTGCTCCTCCTTGCTCAGGTTCAGGAAGACCTTGACGACCTTGTAGCCGTTCTCGACGAGGTACCGCTCCCAGTCGTTGATCTGCCGGTAGCGGCGCATCCAGATGCCGGGGCGCCGCGCGGCGCGCGGCAGCTTCTCGCGCGCGAAGACGTCCTCGTGCACGCGCACCACGAGCACCTCCTCGTAGTGCGAGCGGTTGAAGATGCCGATGTGGCCGCGCGCGGGCAGGCGCTGCTGGTAGCGCCACAGGTAGTCGTGGTCGAGCTCCTCGCTGGACGGCGCCTTGAAGCCGTGCACTTCGACGCCCTGGGGGTTGACGCCGCTCATGACGTGACGGATCGTCCCGTCCTTGCCGGCGGCGTCGAGTGCCTGCAGGCACAGGAGCACGGCCCAGGTGTCCTGCGCGGCGAGCCTCGCCTGGTGGTCGGCGAGGAGCTCGATCCCCTGCGCGAGCAGCTCCTCGCCTCGTTCCCGCGTGAGGCCGCCGTCGACGTACGCGGGATCGAAGTCGCGCGCCAGCACGACTTTCTTGCCCGGAGTGACGCGGAACGGCTCGATGAACCTGCTGATGGCCCTGCGCTGTGCTGCGGCCATTGGTCACCTCCAGTCGGGGTGTCCGGCGCTTCTCCCGGGAGGCGCCGTCCGGCTCGGTCTCGGCTTGCCGTGGATATGCCCGCGGCGGCGCGCCGTCAAGGTACCGCCGCCGTTCACAGCCTCGACTGTTTCGGTCGCCGGAGGGCGGGAACCCCGAGAGTGCCAGCCCGCCCCTATGAGAGGAGCAGCACTGTGGGACTCGGCGTCAGCATCTTCCTCATCGCGGTAGGCGCGATCCTGCGGTTCGCGGTCACCGCGACGGTCGCCGGCGTGGACATCCAGACGGTCGGCGTGATCCTGATGGTCGTCGGCGTCGTCGGGCTCGTCCTGTCGTTCGTCTTCTGGGCCTCGTGGGGCCTCGGGCGGCGCGAGACGGTCGTCGACCGCAGGGATGAGACCGTCATCCGCGACGACAGGCCGCGCAGCCGCGACGACTTCGACGACATCGACCGCGCCGCCTGACCGCGCGCGTGACCGTCGCGCCGCGTGACCGGCGTCAGGCGGCGCGCTCGAGCGCCTTGTGGACCGCCTCGTCCAGCGTCTCGTGGACGGCGAAGACCTCGTCGAGCCCCGTGAGGCGGAGCAGTCTGCGCTGGTGCCGCTGGCCGACCACGAGGTGGAGCGGCTCCTTGACCTGACGCTGGGTGACGAGGAGCACCCCGAGGGCGGTCGAGTCGATGTACGTGACCTCGGTCAGGTCGAAGATGAGGTGCCTCGGCCTCGCGCGGCGTGCCTCGTCCAGGGTGGTCCTGAACTCCTCGCAGGTGTGGAGGTCTAGCTCTCCACTCACGGAGATGAGCGCAGCGGAGCCTTCGAGCGAGCTGGCGCGGCAGGAGAAGTCTTCCATGACGGCACCGTCCTTCACTGCCGGGATTGCGGGGGCCTCCTGAGGTTCCGCCATCCGGGACGGCGGGTCAAGAGGAGTGCCGTCTACTTCTACGGATCTGCGTGCGCGGCTACGTGGTCGGTCCCACGTCCTCGAAGCCCAGCTGACCGACCGCGGCCGGCTCCTCGGGGCGACCCAGCCACTCGCGGCCGTCGAGCGTGCGCCCCGTCTCCTTGCGGCGCACGCCGCCCCACTGCTTGAACCAGAACGGGACGCCGGCGGCGAGGCACTGGTCGCGCACGGAGCGCACCCAGTCGGCACGCAGCGGCCGCGCTCCCGGACCGGACTCGCCGCCGACGATCACCCAGCCGATGCCGGTGAGGTCGAGACGCCCGACCGGGGCGAGCAGCGGCTCGAGGACGAGGAACCTGAGGGCCGCGGGCGTCCGGCGAAGCCAGTCCCCGCGTCACGCGTGCGCCTCGTCCTCCACGCTGACCCCCGCCCGGACGTTGGGTGGCCAGGGAAGACCGGCGGCCAGGCGTGCCATGCGCTCCGGCCGCTTGGTGAGCACGTGGAAGCGGTGCTGCGCCGCGCGCGTCATGACGTCGAACACGCGCGCGACGAACTCGTCCGGGACCTCGTCGTGGAAGAGGTCACCCATGAAGCTCACGTACGCCCGCCGCGGCTTGACCCAGTGGAGCGGCCGTTCCAGCAGGTCCTCGTGCGTGGTGACCCGGAAGCCGTCTGCGTACCGCTCCCGTCCCATGCCCCGGAGCCGCCGCGCCATGCGCTCCGCCCAGCAGTGCGCGCAGCCGGGGCTCACCCTGGTGCAGCCGGTGGTGGGGTTCCAGCTCTCCTCGGCCCACTCGATCCCGCGGTTCATGCCGGCGCCTCC
>JAAZAR010000086.1 GCA_012514235.1 Actinomycetota bacterium | reverse complement strand
GCCCCGAGCTGCTGGAACTTCTTGGGGTTCTCCAGGAACTCCTTGATCTCGTGCAACTCCTCGACCGCCTCCTCGGCGCCGGCGACGTCCTTGAACGTCACCTTGGGCGAGTCGACGCTCACCCGCTTGGCCTTGCTCTTGCCGAAGCTCATGACCTTGGAGCCGCCGCCCTGCATCTGGTTCATGATGAAGAACCAGAAGCCCAGGATGAGCAGGATCGGGAGGATGAACGTGATCGCGCTCGTCCACCACGGGCTCTTGGGGCTCTCCGCGTCGTACGAGACGTTGTACTGATCGAGGAACTGCGTGGTCGCGGCGGGGTCCGGATAGGCGACCGTGTACTGCGTCGGGCTCTCGTCGCCGGCGGCCTTCTTGGTGACCTCGAGCGTCTGGTCCGTGACGTTCATCACCACCGAGTCGACGCGCCCGTTGACGACGTCGCTCGTGAAGCTCGCGACCTCTTCCTTGGGCGGCGTGACGGTACCCTCCGAGACCGTGACCTCAGGATTCGCGCTCTCGATGGTCGACGAGAGGTCCGCCGGGACGTCCCGGACGTAGTACTGCAGGCCGCTCGCCTGGGTGACCTTGGCGACGTCGGCGGAGGGGTCGATGACCACGGCCTTGACGGCGTCGGCTCGCAGGTCGCTCTCGAACACCGCCATCTGGGTGACGAACGGCGCCGAGTAGATGGCTTTCGCAGGCTCCTCCCGGCTCCCCGAGATGACCCACTCGATGAACATCGCCACGATGATGACGATGAGGATGGGGAACAGCGCGCTACGGATGAATCTGCTCACGGTGACCCTTCTGGACAGGCGATGACGCGGCCGCCCGTCCTACTGATATGCCTGCAAACAGGCGTCCGGTGACCGTACCATACCCGTCTGACTACAGCAAAGAACCAGCCTGGTCGACGATCTCGGCGGCCGCCTCCTCGGTGAGGACGCCGATGTAGTCGAGCGTGCGGAAGTGGTCGGCGAGGTCGAGTCCGTACCCGACCACGAACTTGTCCGGGATCTCGAAGCCGACGTAGCGGCACGGGATCTCGGTGCGCCTGCGCGACGGCTTGGTGAGCAGCGCGCAGATCTCGAGTGAGGCCGGTTTGCGGCTGCGCAGGTTCTTGAGCAGGTAGCTCAGGGTGAGTCCGGAGTCGATGATGTCCTCGACGATGAGCACATCGCACCCCGCGATCTCGAGGTCCAGGTCCTTGAGGATGCGCACCACACCGGACGAATCGGTCGACGATCCGTAGCTGGAGACTGCCATGAAGTCGAGCGCTACGGGGAGGTCGATGCGTCGCGCAAGGTCGGCCATGAAGAAGACCGCTCCCTTGAGGACGCCGACCAGCAGGAGCTCCTTGCCGGCGTAGTCGGCGGTGATCTGGACCGCCAGCTCGTCGATCCTGCGGGTGAGGGCCTCGCGGTCGACGAGCACCTCAGCGATCGGCACGTTCACGTTCCCTCCTGGATGACGTGCAGTGTCAAAGCACTACTGTGGTCCACACGGAAGGACTGCGCAACCCTGGAGGGCGCCGGGCCCCCGAGCCAGGCGGCCCGGCCATCGATGTCGACGACCACCGTGAGGGGGCGCACGGCGGCGGGCATGTGGGCCGCCGCAAGGTGCCGCGCGACCGTGGTCTCGCCACCCAGGCCGAGCGGAGCGAAGCGCTCGCCGCGGCGCGGGTGGCGCAGCCGTACGCGCCGCGGCGGCGCATCGAGACCGACGAACGCCGCTCCGGCCGCAGCCTCTCTCTTCCGAAAGACGGCGCCGGGCAGCAGGCGCAGGCGCCAGGCGCCGCCGCAGAAACCGGCCGTGAGGCCGGCGTCGCCGGCAGCGGCGAGCGCCTCGCCGTCGAGCACCGTCGGCGCGCAGACGTGCGCCTCCACGGCGGCGCGGATGCGGAGCGCCCCCTGGCCGCGGACCGCCTCGAGACCGCGGCCGAGCGAGACCTTGCCGGCATCGTCGGTCCGGGCCAGGAGCCGCTCGAGCGCCACGACCAGCCGCCGCTCGACGAGCACGCCGCCGCCCATCGCCCTGGAGAGGAGCTCGTGCAGCACGAGTGCACGCACGGCCGGCGACTCCGCCGCGAGCGCGGGGACGGAGACGGCGGCGCGATCTCCGGGCGCCACGGGAAGCTCCACCCGGCGCCGCGCCTCCGCCGCCGTCCCCTTGAGCACCTCGGCCTCCGCCGCCGCCTGATCGGCGGCGGCCGCCAGCGTCTCGGCCACGCGCGGGTTGAGACGCTCGAGCCGCGGCAGCACCTCGAGGCGCAGCACGTTCCTCGCATAGACCGGGTCGGAGTTGGTGACGTCCTCGCCGTACTCGATGCCGGCCGCGCGACAGTACTCCCTGAGCTCGGCCGCGCCGACGCAGAGCAGCGGCCGGGCGAGGTCGCCGTCACGCGGCCGCATGCCGGCGAGGCCGCGCGGCGACGCGTACTTGACCAGACGATAGAGCACCGTCTCGGCCTGGTCGTCACGGTTGTGCGCCGTGACGACCACGTCGCACCCGCGCCGCTCCGCGACCTCGCGCGCGAGCCCGTACCGCTGCGCTCGCGCGCGTGACTGGAAATCTGCTCCCGCGATGCTGCCCAGCAGCCGCTCCACATGCACCGGCACGCCGGCCTCGGCACACGCCCGCTCCACGATCTCTCGGTCGCGGTCGGAGTCGGGCCCGCGCAGTCCGTAGTCCACGTGCACGGCCGTGAACCGCAGGCCAAGTCCCAGGCGCACGTCCGCGGCGCGCAGCAGCGAGAGCAGCGCCATGGAATCCGCTCCCCCGGAGAGGAGGAGAAGCGCATGTTCCTTGGGCAACAGGACCCCGTCCCGCGCAAGTGCGTCGGCGACTCGCTTCTGGAGCCGGAGACAGGAGGCAGGCAGCCTCATCACGCCGGCCTCGGTGCGAGCCGGCGGCACTGATGAAGGTGAGTCAGGGTGCAGGTGCGGGATGAAGCGGACACGGCCCTCCCTGGCGGCGGCGCGAGGACGCAGGGGCTCGCGTGAGCATACCAGAGACGGCCGTGGGCACGATGGCCACAGGCACGGCCATGCGGAGAACGGCCACAAGCGCACAACAGCACAGAAAGAACGAGGCCCCCGCAGCACACGCCGCGTGGGGCCTCGTCCCTTGCCGGTCGTGCGAGGTCTACTCCGTCGCCTCGCCCGGACCCTCCACCTTGTCGCGCTCGGAGGGCGGCACCTCGAGCAGGTACCGGTACGCCAGCCCTCCGACGATGCCGCCGATCGTCGGGAAGATGATGAACACCCAGAGCTGGGCGAGCGCCCAGTCACCCACGAACACCGCCGGGGCGATCGAGCGCGCAGGGTTCACGGACGTGTTGGTCACCGGGATGCTGATCAGGTGGATCAGCGCCAGGGTGAGGCCGATGGCCAGCGGCGCGAGGCCCGCGGGGGCGCGCCGGTCTGTCACGCCGTGGATCACGAGCAGGAACCCGAACGTGAGCAAGAGCTCGATGACGATCGCCGCGGTGAGGGAGTACCCGGCCGGCGAGTGATCGCCGTAGCCGTTCGCGGCGAAGCCGTCGGCGAGCGAGAAGCCCGCCCTGCCGGAGGCGATCACGTAGAGCACCGCGGACGCGGCGATGGCCCCCACCACCTGGGCGACGATGTAGACGACGACCTTGCCGGCGGGGAACCGGCCGCCGGCCCAAAGGCCGAGCGTGACCGCCGGGTTGAAGTGGCCTCCGGAGATGTGACCCACGGCATAGGCCATGGTGACGACCGTGAGGCCGAACGCCAACGCGACGCCCAGCCAGCCGATGCCGCTGTTGCCGACAGAGGCTGCGAGGACGGCGGCTCCGGTCCCGCCGAAGACCAGCCAGAACGTCCCGAAGAACTCCGCGACCGCGGCCTTCCCTGTGTTCATCTGCCCACCATCCCATCCATCGTTTCGGTCACCCATCGTTACGGTCGCTCGCTGCTTACCCGCAGGGCTTCGCCTTGCCACCTGTCGCGGCCGCCGTCAGGGGCCTTTCGCGGGACGCGGGATCCGTAGGGGAGCGCGCGATCACCGACGCGGGAGCCGGGCCCGTACGAAGAAAAGGCGCCCGATCGGGCGCCCAGGAAGGCTTGGTAGCGGGGGCAGGATTCGAACCTGCGACCTTCGGGTTATGAGCCCGACGAGCTACCGGACTGCTCCACCCCGCGACGTTGGGCTACGAATTGTACACGCACTGCTGTGCGATTGTAAAGCCTCCGGCAGGGACTCCCCTCCCGACCGGCGTAAAGAGCACGGGGGTTGTTCCGATACACTCCTCGACGATGCTGGGTCACGGACCGACAGGCACGAGGCACCGGAGACGCGCGGCGGCTGCCGGCGCAGCCGTGGCGGTCGCCTGTCTCTGCCTCCTCGGCGCGGCGCTCGTGCCTGCGGCCGGCGCCGCGCCGTCCATCGAGGACCTCGAGGCGCAGGCTCAGGCAGTGCGCCGCGAGGTCGCCCGGCTGGACCGCAGGGCGGCCGTGCTCACCGAGAAGTACAACGCAGCCCGCAGCGCGCTCGACGCCGTGAACATCCGCCTGCAGGAGGCGCGCCGCGACCTCGAGCGCGTCCAGCTGGAACTGGACGCCGCGCAGGCGCTGCGGGGCGAGCGCCTCGTCGCCATGTACAAGAGCGACGGCTACTCGGTGCTCGACGTCCTCTTCACCCTCAGCGATCTCGGTGAGGCGGACACGCAACTGGGCTACTTCCGCTCCATCGACGAGGCCGATCAGCAGACCGTCACGCGCATCGCCGCGATGGAGGCGCGCCTCGAGGGCTTGACAGAGCAGATCGACGAGGACCGGGCCGAGGCCCTCGAGAAGGAGATAGGCCTGCGGGAGCAGCAAGCGGCGATCGAGGACGGCCTCGCGGCGCGCGAGCACCTCCTCACCGACCTGGACGCGCGCGTCAAGAAGCTGCTGGCGCGGCAGTCGAGACTCGAGAGGGAGGCGGCAGCGCGGCTGGCGAGGGAGGCCGGCGTGAGCATCGCCACCATCCACGGCACGCCGGCCCAGATCGCCGTGGTCCGCGAGACGATGAAGTACCTCGGCATCCCGTACGTGTGGGCGGGGGCGACGCCCTCGGGCGGCTTCGACTGCTCGGGCCTCGTCATGTACGTCTACGCCAAGTTCGGCGTCAGGTTCCCGCACGGGGCGACGATGCAGGCCCGCATGGGCGACCCGGTGGCGATCGCCGAGGCACAGCCCGCCGACCTCGTGTTCTTCGGCACCCCGTCCTTCTACCATCACGTTGGCATCTACATCGGGCACGGCCTCTTCATCGAGGCGCCGCGCACCGGCGACGTCGTCAAGGTGAGCAAGCTCGCCGGCAGAGGGTGCACGCTGATCTGCCGCTACGCCATCCGGCTTCCCTGAAAGCAGGGCGGCGGCAGAGCGGGCCCCAGTCGAGCGTGCGCGTCGCGGCCGCCCGTCCGGCGGCCGCCCTCCGACCCGCGCGGACTGTCCCGCTGCGACAGGACGCGGTAGACTGCCGACATGCCCTGGTACGTGCTCCTCATCATCGCGCTGGCCGGCGTCGGCCTCGTGCTCGCCATGGTCGTGCGGGTCGGGCTCAAGGCATGGCGCCTCGCCCGGCACGGCATGGCCGTCTCCCGCCGCCTCACGCCGCTCGCCCAGGGACTGGCTCGAAGGACGGACGAGGTGGCCACCGCCGCCGAGCGACTCTCCAAGGACGGCGAGCAGCTCAACGCCAGCATCGCCGCGCTGCAGCAGTCGCTCGCGCGGCTGCAGGTCATGGCACAGGCGCTGAACGACGCCGTGCGGCCCTACGCGCTCGTCATGAGCTGGCTCACGGGCCGACGCGAGTGGGGCACAGCGGACCGCTAGAGCCCTGAGGAGCGGAACCGGCGGCCGCCCCGCACGCGCCTTCAGTCCTGGGCTGTCACCTCGGCTTCGTCGGTTCGAGCGGCGGCAGGTCACCCCAGCCGCGCAGCTTGTAGTACTCAGCGAGCATGTACACCATCTCGTCCTGCGGGAACGTGAGACCCTCCTCGTCCTCCATGGGCTTCTCCGTCACCCACTCGGGCAGCTTCTCGGTCTCGCGCCCGATGCCGCGCGCGGCGTTGAAGTCGTGCGTCATCGTGATGATGCGGTTGGCGATGCGGTGGAGGTCCTCCTCCGTGTAGTCCGTGCCGATGGCGGCGTTGACCACCGCCGTGATGTACGGCCACTGCACGAGATCGCGGTAGAAGCGGCAGTAGATGAGCGTGTCCATGATGGTGAGGCGGTCCTCCCAGTCGACGTAGACCGCGGGCTTGTCGGTCACCTCGCCGTAGGTGGTCACGCCCATGAGCTCGGGCTTGTACATGGTGGCGCGCAGATGGCAGGCTCCGCGCGCCGTCGTCGCGAACCCGAGGCCCATCCCCTTCATCTTGCGCGGCTCGTAGCCGGGAGGCGTCATGCCCTTGACGTGCACGGCGACGTCCTCGAGGCCGTACTCCGCCGCGACCGCGGCGGCCCCTTCCGCGAACAGGTCGCCGACGCCCTCGCGCAGGCAGATCTTCTCGAGGAACGCCGCCACCCCGTCGGGATCGTTCCAGGTGAGCTTCTCGTCGATGAGCCCGCGCTCCGCACACTCGATACCGAGAGCGCAGAGGTTGCCGGCGTCCATCGTGTCGACGCCGAGGCGGTCACAGATGTCGTTGAGCCACATGATCTCGGCCAGATCGTCGATCTCGCACAGGCCGCCGAACACGAAGGCGGTCTCGTACTCCGGACCCTCCACCTCGAGCCCCTTGTGGCGCCCCTCGAACACGTAGTTGTGCTTGACGCACTTCATCACGCAGGGCGGACAAGCCTCGTTCTTGGTGCCGTGCTCGGCGAGCATCGTCTCGACGGTGATGCGCTCGAAGTTCTCGAGGGCCCCCTTGCGCCAGTAGCGAGTGGGGAACGCGTTGGCGCCGTTCATGATGCGCACCATGTTGAGGGTGCCGCCGCGCTGGTAGGCGGCCACGCCGGCATCGTCCTTGGTGCGCTCGACGAGGTCGCGGACCACGGCCTTGAAGTCGTCCGGGCGCGCGACCTCGACCTTCTTCTCGCCGTGCCACACGATGCCCTTGAGGTTCTTGGAGCCGTAGACGGCGCCGGGCCCGCCGCGGCCGAGCTGGTGCCAGTAGTTGTTGTTGACGCAGGCGAACCGCACCAGCTTCTCGCCCGCAGGGCCGATGACGCAAGCCTGGGCCTTCTTGGACCCTGTACGCGCGAGGATCTCGTCCTCGGCCTTGAAGGCGTCGAGTCCCCAGAGGTCAGACGCGTCGTGGAACCGGGCCCCGTCCTCGCTGACCTCGAGGAACGTGGGCGTGTCCGCCCTGCCCTCCACGATCACGACCTTGTAGCCCGTCCTTGCGAACTGTGGCGTGAGGTTGCCGCCCGAGTAACACTCCCCGTAGCCGCCGGTGAGCGGCGACGCGAAGAAGACCGCGTACCGGTTGCTGCCGAGCATCGCGGTGCCGCCCATCGGGCCGACGACGAAGACCAGCTTGTTCTCGGGACTGAGCGGCTCGACCTCGGGACCGACCTCCTGCAGGAGGTAGTGCGTGCCGAGGCCCTTGCCGCCGATGTACTCCCTGATGAGCTCGGGCGGGATGAGCTCCTCCGAGAACGTCCGTCTCGTGAGGTCGATGCGTAGCAGGTCGCCCATTCGTGCTCCTTTTGTGCCGTAGTACCTGCGCGTCCCGGCACTCCTCCCTTCGCGTCCGCCCACTGCGGCCGGGCGGAGCCCGCCGCGGCGAGGCCGGTGCGCCCCCCAACGGAAGGAGCCGCGTTCGGACGGCGTCCGAACGCGGCTCCATTGTGTCAGTTCGTCCGGCCGCGGCAAAGTGGCCGCGGCGGAGCCTATCCCTCTGCTACTGCAACACCTTGTCCACTGCCCCGCCCTCGAGCCCGGCGATCAGGTCCTCGACCGTGCCCTTGGCGTCGCCGAAGAGGAGCAGCGCCTTGGGGTCGTCGTAGAGCGGGTTGGGCACGCCGGAGTAGCCGGGCTTCTCGTCCAGGTTGG
>JAAZAR010000032.1 GCA_012514235.1 Actinomycetota bacterium | reverse complement strand
TGCCGGCGGAGACCGCGCGTCCCACGATGGAGAAGAACCGGCTGGCGCGGGCGGTGCTGTCCGTCATGGTCGGCGCCAGCGTCGCTGTGCTGGGGGCTTTCGCAATGGCGGCCCGCACCAGCGATGGGGTCGCCGATCTGTTGCCCGCCGCGGCGTATCTCCGCGGCTACGGCGCCAACACCGTCAACGTCATCCTGGTCGACATCCGGGCCTGGGACACGATGGGCGAGATCTCGGTGCTGGTCGCGGTCGCCACCGGCGTCGCCAGCCTGATCTTCCGGCGCCCCGAGGAGCTGCGGCGCCGGGGCCCCGGAGGTCCGATGCCGGAGCCGCCGGGCGACGAGGAAGTCTGGCTCATGGCCGGCCATACCGTGGAGGCCGGGCGCCGCTCCCCCATGCTCGAGGTGGTGACGCGGCTGGCCTTCCATCCGATGATCCTGCTGTCGATCTATCTGCTGTTCACCGGCCACAACACGCCGGGCGGAGGGTTCACGGGCGGTCTGGTCGCCTCGCTGGCGCTGATGATCCGCTATCTCGCCGGCGGGCGGCACGAACTCGCCGTCGCAGCCCCCGTCAATGCGGGGGCGGTGCTGGGCAGCGGCCTGCTGATCGCCGTGGGCGTCGGAGTCGGCGCGATGACCCTCGGCGGAGAGGTCCTCCAGAGCGCCGTGCTGGACGTCGGGGTGCCGCTGCTGGGCGACGTGCATCTGGTCACCTCGACCCTCTTCGACATCGGCGTCTACCTGATCGTCGTTGGCCTGGTCCTTGACGTGCTGCGCAGCCTCGGCGCCGAGATCGACCGCCACCAGGAGGCCGACCGCGTGGAGGGAGCGAGTTGACCCCGAGCATCCTCCTCCTCGTCGCGGTCGGCGTGCTGTTCGCCGCCGGAGTGACGCTGCTCCTGGAGCGGACGCTGACCCGGGTGCTGCTGGGAGTGATCCTGCTGGGCAACGGCGCCAACCTGGTCATCCTCCTCGCCGCGCGGCCGGGAGGTCCGCCGATCATCGGCGCGGCCGAGGTGGCGGACATGACCGACCCGCTCCCCCAGGCCATGATCCTGACCGCCATCGTCATCACCCTCGGCATGACGGCGTTCCTCCTTGCGCTCGCCTACCGGAGCTGGCGGCTGACGGGCGAGGACGAGGTGCAGGACGACATCGAAGACCATCGGATCATGGAGCTGGCCGAGAGGGCCGAGGCATCCGACGCCGCCGACGTCGATGCCGAGGACGACGGAGGAGACGAGAGCGACGACGACGGCATGACGGAAGGAGAAGAGGCATGACCTGGCTCGTGCCCCTCCCTGTGGTCATGCCGCTGCTCGGCGCCGCTGTGACGCTCCTGATGTTCCGGCGCCCGCGGGTCCAGCGGGCCGTCAGCATCGCCGTCATGACCAGCACGCTGGCCGTGGCGGCCGCACTGCTGGCCCTGTCCAGTGCCGGACCCCTGGTCGTCGCCGTGGGAGGCTGGCCGGTGCCGCTGGGCATCGTGCTCGTCGCCGACCGTCTCGCCGCGCTGATGCTGGTCGTCTCGTCGGGCGTGACGCTGTGCGTGCTGCTCTACTCGATCGGACAGCGAGCCGCGGACGGCGACGAGGCGGCGCCCCTGGCCGTCTACTACCCCGCGTACCTCATCCTCACGGCCGGCGTCACGAACGCCTTCCTCGCCGGCGACCTGTTCAATCTCTACGTCGGGTTCGAGATCCTTCTCGCCGCCAGCTACGTGCTGATCACGCTGGGCGGGACGGAGACCCGAGTCCGGGCAGGCACCACCTATGTGGTCGTCAGCCTGCTGTCGTCGGTGATCTTCCTCATCGGCATCGGTCTGGTCTACGCGGCGACCGGCAGCCTCAACATGGCGCAGCTTGTCGCCCGGCTCGACGCGGTCCCCGACGGCGTGCGCCTTCTCCTCCAGTCCATGCTTCTGCTGGCCTTCGGGATCAAGGCGGCGGTGTTCCCGCTGTCGGCGTGGCTGCCGGACAGTTACCCCACCGCTCCCGCCCCGGTCACCGCCGTGTTCGCCGGCCTGCTCACCAAGGTCGGGGTGTACGCCATCATCCGCGTCGAGACGCTGCTGTTCCCCGGCGGACGCATGGCGGACGTCCTCATGGTCGCCGCCCTCGCGACCCTAGTGGTCGGCATACTCGGCGCCATCGCCCAGTCCGGCATCAAGCGGATGCTCTCGTTCATCCTGGTCAGCCACATCGGCTACCTCCTGTTCGGGATCGGTCTCTCCTCACGGGCAGGGATCGCCGCTGCCGTCTTCTACACCGTGCACCACATCGTGATCCTGACGACGCTGTTCCTGGTCGCCGGCCTGATCGAACGGCAGGGGAGCACCGCGATGGAACGGCTCGGCGGGCTGGCGCGGACGGCGCCGGTGCTCGGTCTGTTGTTCTTCCTCCCGGCGTTCAACCTGGCCGGCATCCCGCCGTTCTCCGGCTTCATCGGCAAGCTCGGTCTGATGAGCGCCGGCGTCAACGAAGGCAGCCCGCTGGCCTACGTCGTCATCGCCGGCGCCCTGCTGACCAGCCTGCTCACCCTGTACGCAGTCGGCCGTGTCTGGAACCTGGCGTTCTGGCGAGCGCCCGCCTGCGCGTTCCCCGAAGGGCAGTCGCGGCCGTCGTCGCGACTGATGCTGGCCGCGACGACGGCCCTCGTGGTGGCCGGCGTCGCGCTCACGCTGGTCGCCGGGCCGCTGTACGACTTCAGCGATGCAACGGCCGCCGAGCTGCTCGCCCGCGCACCCTACGTGCACGCCGTGTTGTCCGGTGGAGCGCAGTGAACCGCCCCACGAACATCCGACGCCGGATCCGCGACGAGCTCGTCGCCCTGAGCGGGCTCGTGGTCGTCTGGATGCTGCTGTGGGGCACGTTCTCGTGGATGGTCTTCCTCAGCGGCCTCGTCGTCTCCGTCGTGGTGCTCGTCGTCTTCCCCCTCCCGCCGGTGACGTTCCTCGGGAAGCTGCGGCCGTTGGGGCTGGTGCGGTTCGCCGTCCGCTTCACCGTCGACCTCGTGATAGCCAGCCTGCACCTGGCCTGGACCGCCTTCCGGCTCGGATACCAGCCGCGTTGTGCGGTCATCGCCGTCCAGCTGGCGGTCCGCTCCGACCTGAACCTGACGCTGTGCGGGGAGGCCGTCTCGCTCATCCCCGGCAGCCTCATCGTCGACATCGACCGCGACGCAGGCGTGCTCTACATCCACGTGTTCGACGTGAGCGACGAGGCCGCCGCGGAGCAGTTCCGAGGCAAGGTCTACGCCCTTGAAGCACGGATCATCGGGGCCATCGGCTCCGATGACGAACTGAGGCAGGTAGCCGAAAGAGGAGAGAGCCGATGACCATCATCGCAGTCATCGTCGTGGTGCTGCTGGCGGCAGCGATCGGACTGACGCTCGTGCGGATCGTGCGCGGCCCCTCGACCCTGGACAGGATCGTCGGTACGGACGTGCTGCTCGCCATCACGCTCGGCGCCATCGCCACGGAGGCCGCGTACACCCGAGATGCGACCGGGTTGCCGATCATGATCGGGCTCGCCCTCCTCGGTGCGATCGGATCCATCGCCGTCGGCCGGTTCGTCGATCCGGCGGCTCGGGTCTCGCAGGCGGCATCGGCGGGCGATGAGCATCCGGAGAACCGGGTGCCTGACCGGGAAGGCCAGTCATGACGGGCACCAGCGTCGTCGACCTCATCGCCGCCGTCTGCCTGCTGAGCGGCGCCGTCCTGAGCCTGGCCGCAGGCCTCGGGCTGCTGCGCTTCCCCGACCTCCTCGCGCGCATGCATTCGGCGACCAAGCCGCAGGTTCTCGGACTGCTGCTCATCCTCGTCGGGACCGCCCTGCGGTTGGGAACGGTGGTCGACATCACGACGCTCGCGCTCGTGGGGGCGTTCCAGCTGGCCGTCGCGCCTGTCGCGGCGCACATGGTCGGCCGCGCCGCGTACCGGACCGGGCTGTTCCGGCGCGACCTCCTGGTCACGGACGACCTGGCGGCCGCCCGAAAGACCGGCGACGAGTCTGGCGACTGAATCGGAGGGCGCGACTCCCCGCTGCGGTCGAGCGGCGAGGTGCTCGCGGCCCCGCTCTCGGCGGAGCGGCTGCGCCGCAAACGGTACTGCGCGGGCGCCGGGTCAGTCGGCGCCCCTGCCGAACATTCTGCGGACGCTCCCGATCGGCACCGCCGGCCAGACACCGATGGGCAGGTACAGCCCGATCCCGAGCCGAGGCGCCAGGACGCGTGCGCCGGTCTGCGTGACTGCCTCGGAGGGGCGGGCCGGGACGCCTGGCGGCGTCCCGGCCCGCCCCTCCATCAGTGCGTGTGCGGATTCAGGCGTCCTTCTTGTGGTGCCTGGCGCCGAAGGCGTGCTTGAGCTGCTCCTCCTGCTCCGCCGTGAGGTTGGAGCGCACGAGCCTGGCGTTCGTGCCCTCGACGGCGCCGAGGAACTTGTCCTGGGTCATCTGGTCGATGATCAGGAACCAGCCAGCCTTGCCCGGCGGCACCGCGTCGCCCATCTGCTCGAGGACCTCCCTGTCGATCCCGGTCTTGCCGAGCTTGCCGAACAGGGCGCCCATGCCTGCCCCGATAGCCAGGCCGAGGAACGGCACGAAGAAGAGCAGGCCGAACAGCATGCCCCAGAAGGCCCCGCCGAGAGCGCCGGCGCCCACCAGATGCGTGCCGTGCTTGACGTGCGGCTTGCCGTCCGGGTCGCGTACGACCTCCGCGGCGTCGCCGAGTTGCACGATCATGTCGTTCTGCAGCTCGGCGAGCTTGAGCCCGAACCGGTCGGCCTCCATCTCGTTCTCGAAGCCGAGGACCATCATCTCGCTCATGGGCACTCCTCCTCGTTCCACGGTTTGCCCCGCCCGGCCTACTATCTTCAGCCGACGAAGCATGTCTCCTGTGCGTACGCGTTCCGCACGAACCAGAGTCCGATGCGTGACACACGTGTACCCAGCGGGCTAGGCTAGCGGCCTCCACAGCCGGACACCGAGTCAGACTGCGGCCTGCGGCCGCACGAGGAGCTGAGAGATGGGCACCACCGAGTGGATCGTCGTCGTCCTGGTCGTCGGCGGCCGGCTGTTCCTGCCGCTGCTGATCCCATACTTCCCGGTGCCCGCACTGCTCTCGTGCCTCATCCTGGACTCCATCGACCAGAGCATCTTCCAGCAGTTCCCGTCCATACCGCTGGACGGCTACCAGTCCTACGACAAGGCGCTCGACGTCTACTACCTCTCCGTGGCGTACCTCTCCACGCTACGCAACTGGACCAACCAGACGGCGTTCCGCATGAGCCAATTCCTCTACTACTACCGCATGATGGGGGTCGTCCTCTTCGAACTGACGCAGTCGCGCGCCGTGCTCTTCATCTTCCCGAACACCTTCGAGTACTTCTTCCTGTTCGTCGAATTCGTGCGGTGGGGCTGGGACACGAACCGGATGGGCAAGTGGACCGTCATCCTGTCGGCGGCGGCCATCTGGGTGTTCATCAAGCTGCCGCAGGAGTGGTGGATCCACATCGCCAAACTCGACATGACGGACTTCATCAAGGAGAGCCTGTTCGGCGTCAGTGCGACAGCAAGGTGGAGCACGGCGGTCGGCAACCGGCCCTGGGTGCTGGCGGCGGCGATAGCACTGTTCGCGGTCGTCGGTCTGGTCGCCTACCTGCTCATCCGCTTCAAGGCGCCGGCGTTCGACCACGGGCCACGGATCGCAGCCAACGCCCTGCCGTCGGAGCTGCGCGGCGCGGACCCCTATCGCAAGGTCCGCGCCGAGACCGGCATCTGGGGCTGGCAACTGCGGGAGAAGGTGGCGCTCACCGCCATCATCAGCGTCATCTTCGGGTTGATGCTCACGGGCGGCGATGCCAGTCCGCTGCGGATCGCCGTCGGCGCCGCGATCTTCACGGTCGTCAACGCCGGCGTGAGCCACGCGATGGCGGTCCGCGGTCGCAGTTGGCGCCTGCTCGCCGGCGAGCTCGTGGCGATGCTGTTCGTCAACCTCCTCATCCTGTTGGTGCTCGAGGCTCTGGACCGCTTCCTCGGCATGCGCGAGGCGCGCGTGCCGTTCGCGATGACGCTGTTCTTCGCCTACCTGCTCACGCTGATCGTCGTGCTGTACGACCGCTTCAGGACCGTCTACAAGGCACGGCGGCTGCACCGGCGCGACGAAGAGGCGGCCGCGGGGGAGGTGTCCGGTCCGGCGGGCAGGGGCTCGGACGGCGGGGCCACAGCGGCGCCGGCCTGAGCCGCAGGCTCCCCGCCGGCGCCGCCCCGCCGCCGGCCGGCGGCCGCGGCCTGAAGCGAGACCGGTGACGACTTGGACCAGCTACTGCACTACATCGTCGAGCTCGACCACTACCTCTCCCAGGCCGTGAACGCCCTCGGCCCCTGGGCCTACGGGGCGATCTTCGTCACGATCTTCGCCGAGACGGGGCTGATCGTGACGCCGTTCCTGCCCGGCGAGTCCCTGCTGCTCACGAGCGGCACGCTCGCCGGGGCCGGCGTGCTCCACATCGCCGTGCTGTGGCCGATCCTGGTCGGGGCAGCCTTCCTCGGCGACGTGGTCAACTACTCCATCGGCCGCTGGCTCGGCACGCGCCTGCTCCGCAAGCCGCGCAAGTACCTGAAGCCCGAGCACATCCAGGAGGCGCGTGACTTCTACGCGCAGCACGGCGGCCTCGCCGTCGTCGCCTGCAGGTACCTCCCGATCGTGCGCACGCTGGTGCCCTTCGTCGCGGGCGTGACGAAGATGGAACTGCACCGGTACCTGCTGTTCGCGTTCGTGGCCGCCGCCACGTGGGTGACCGTCTTCCTCGGCGCCGGCTACCTCTTCGGCAACGTCCCGTGGGTGCAGGAGTACCTGGCGGTCGCCCTCATGCTCGCCGTAGCCGCCTCCGCCGTCCCCGGATTCGTTGTCTGGGCGGTGCACTACTTGCGGCGCAGAGGCTGACGGATCCTCACCGCTCCTCCGGAAGTGTGAAACAATGCTCCGCCACAGGCGACCGCACCAGGAGACCAGATGATCGCGAGCGTCATGGCAAGTCCGCTGGGTGACGTTCTCGTGGCGAACATCCTCACGAACCGCTTCTTCAGCCTCGGCTTCTGGATCGTCGACCTCTTCCTGCTGCTGGCAGTCGCCGGAGTGCTCGTCGTGCTCGCGACCGACGATCGGGACCCGAGCACCGTCATCGCCTGGCTGTTCGTCGTCCTCCTGCTGCCGGTGCTGGGCCTCATCGCCTACTTCTTCATCGGACGAAACTTTCGCCGCGACACTCCATGGCGGCGAAGGATCATGGAGCAGATGGACGCCGTGGCGGCCGAGTCGCTCGCGCCCGTCACGGCGGCCAACGTTGAGTTCACGGAGGATGCGATCTGTGAGCTGGCCGCGACACCGGGCGCCCGTATCGAGTCGGTGGGCCGGATCGAGGGGGGTGTGTCTCCCCTCCCGGCCGACACGGTCGACATCTACACGACCGGCGAGCAGAAGTTCTCCGCCCTGCTCGAGGAGATGGCGGCGGCCGAACGGTACATCCACCTGATGTACCTCATCTGGGAGCAGGACAAGCTCACCGCCAAGGTCACCGCCGTCCTGCTCGACCGGCTCAAGGCGGGAGTCGAGGTCCACATCCTCTACGACTGGCTCAGCTGCATCAGCTACAAGAAGGACGAGCTCAAGCAGCTCGCCGCCGCCGGCGCCGTCGTCATGCCGTGCTACCGGCGCCTGCCGCGGATCAACTACCGCAACCACATGAAGATGGTGATCATCGACGGCAGGAGCGTGTACTCCGGCGGCATGAACATGGGCCAGGAGTACATCGACGGCGGCCCGCGGTTCGACGTATGGCGCGACACGTCGTTCCGCCTGAGCGGACCGGTGGTCGCGCCCTACCTCATGCTCTTCGCCTCCACGTGGCTCCTCAACGGCGGCAAGGAGGACCTGGCCACGGACTTCATGCCGCCGCCGGCCGAGCACCACCGTCAGGAGGGTACGCCGGTCCAGGTGCTGCACTCGAGCGTGCAGACCACCTTCAAGACGATCCGCGACGTGTTCATCGCGTCACTCCTCAACGCCAGAGAGCGCGTCTGGATCCAATCGCCCTACTTCGTGCCGGACGAGCCGCTGATCACCGCCATGTGCACGGCGGCGACCGGCGGCGTCGACGTGCGCTTCATGATGACCGGCGTGCCGGACAAGAAGATCCCCTTCTTCGCCGCGCACGCCTACTACCCGGCGCTGCTTCGGGCCGGCGTCAAGGTCTACCAGTACAAGGCCGGGTTCCTGCACGCCAAGACCGTGACGGTGGACGACCAGCTCAGCATCATCGGCACGTGCAACTGGGACATCCGCAGCATCATCCTCCATGACGAGGTCGTCGCGGTCTTCTACGACCGCACGATCGCCGCCGACTACGCGGACCAGTACGAACGCGACCTCGACGACTGCGTGCGGATCAGGTGGGACGATCTCGAGAGGCTCAGCCGGAGACAACGCTTCCGCAACTCGGTCTACCGGCTGTTCTCGCGTCTCCTCTAGCGGCAGACGACGGCAGACCAGACCTGCCTCGCCGAGACCTGCCTCGCCGGGAGAGGCGGAGCGCCGAAGCGTGGCGTGGCGCACGCCCCGCCGATGGCTCGTCCGCGTCGGACGGCTCCCCTTGGGTAGAAACGTACCATCGACGCGAGGGAGGACGAGCATGTTCATGAGGAGAAGGCCGCTGGTCGGCGCAGCAGTCGTCGGCGGCGTCGCCTATCACGCAGGCAAGAAGGGTCAACAGGCCCGGTACGCAGAAGACGAGCAGAACCAGCAGATCGCCGATCTGCAGCAGCAGAACGCCCAGATGCAGCAGCAGCTGCACCAGCAGGAGCCGGCGGCGCCCGCTGAGGCGCCCCCCGCTGCGGCAGCCCCCGCCGGCGGCATCACCGAGCAGCTGACGCAGCTCAAGGGCCTGCTCGATTCCGGTGTGCTCACGCAGGAGGAGTTCCAGGCCGCCAAGGCCAAGGTCCTGGCCGGCGGCTGATCCGGCGACGAGAGAAGGAGACTCAACATGGCTATGGGACCGGTGCAGGTCCTCGTCGTCGGCTTCGATGAGGATGCCCAGTTCAAGGGGGAGGCACTGGCGGAGCTCAAGCGGCTGAGCGAGGCCGACATCGTGCGGGTCATCGACCTGCTCGTGGTGCACAAAGAGGAAGACGGCTCGATCGACAAGGTCGAGATCTCGGACGAGCACGAGCTGGCCAAGCTCGGTACGCTCGCGGGCGCGCTGATCGGCTTCGGGGCGGCCGGAGAAGCAGGCGCCGAGGCGGGCGCCGAGGCCGGCGCGGAGCTCGGCGACGAGGGCACCGCCTTCGACGACGAGGAGGTCTGGTACATCGCCGACGCGATCCCCGAGGGGAGCACGGCGGCGATCTGCCTGCTCGAGCACCGCTGGGCCATCCCGCTGCGCAACGCCATCAGGGATGCGGGCGGCGTCGCGCTCGCCGACAAGTGGCTGCACCCGGAAGACCTGCTCGCCGTGGGCGCCGAGATCGGGATGGTCCTGGACGACTGAGCCGGCGAGGCGGCCGCGCCGTCACGACAGCCGGATACCCGTGCAACGGCGGACGGGCGGCGGCCGATGCATGCGTGGCGGACGAGAGGCGGCGGCCGGCCGACGGGTGCGCCCGCCGGCCGCCGGTCTCTGTACACGGACGCAGCTGACTCGGTAGTCTGCCCCAATGGAGAGACCGAGCGCCAAGGATGCGCCGGCGGCCGCGACCGGCCCGGCGCCGGCGCCCTCGGGCGCCGCCGACCCGGACATCCCGTCCGGCGCCGGCCCTGTCGAGGGTCCCTATCCTTGGGGCCTCTACCTGCACGTCATCGCGGTCTCGTCAGTCGGCGGACTCTTCGTCCTCGGCTGGTTCGTCCTCTACGAGGTGCTCAACAAGCTCGTCTGGGAGCACGGCTTCGTCACCGGCCACGCCTGGATGTTCCCGGTCGTCTGCCTCCCGTTCTCGCTGCTGGTCGGCTTGCTCGTCAAGTACGCCAAGGCCCCCAGCAACCTCGACGGTTCCATGCTCGACAGCCTGACCGGCGACGTGATGGCCCTCAGGTGGAAGGACCTGCCGGCGACCATCGCGACCTCCCTGGCCTCGCTCCTCTCCGGCGCGGTGCTCGGCCCTGAGGGCGCCATCGGCAACATCGCGAGCAAGATCGCCGCCCTCTACTGCGACCTGCTGCGGATCCCCGCCGACCGGCGCCCCAAGCTGGTGTTCGCAACTGTGTCGTCCGGCTACAACGGCCTGCTCGAGAACCCGATCTTCGCGGCCGTCCTGGGCACCGAAGTCGCAGCGACCAGGAAGCAGGGACTCTCCACGCTGCCCGCCAGCCTCATCGGCGGAGCCATCGGCTACGGCATCTTCCTGGTGCTCGGCGAGGTCGGCTTCCTCGGCTTCCTGCACCTCCCTGCGGTGGAGAGCTACATCTGGTGGTACGCGCCGCTCATGGTCCCCCTGGCGCTCGTCGGCTTGCTTCTGGCCATGCTCACCGCCGTCTTCATGCGCATGGCCACCGCGTTCTTCGGCCGGTTCACGGAGCACGTCGTGCTGCGGGCCGTGGTCGCGGGAGTCGTCTTCAGCGCCGTCGGGCTGTTCGCCCCGCTCGTGATGTTCGCCGGTGAGACGCAGGTGCAGACGATGATCGAGGGCGCCGCCGGCTACGGCATCGCGCTCCTGCTGGTGATGGCCGCAGGCAAGCTCGCGCTGATGGCGGTCGGCTTCAGGAGCGGGTTCCTCGGCGGGCCGACGTTCCCGCTCATCTTCGCCTCGACCGCCGTTGCGCTCGCGCTCAACCTGGCGTTCCCGGACGTGCCGGTGGCGATCCTCGTGGCCGGCATCATGGCCGGCGCCGTCTACGCCCTGTTCCGCACACCGCTGATGGTCGTGCTGCTGACAGGGTTCATGCTCGACATGGGCGCCACCATGATGGCGCTCATCGTGCTGGCGGTCGCCACGGTGATGATCGCCACGCCGCCGCTGCAGCAGCGCATCACCGCGCGGCAGGCGGCGAGACGGAGCGCACAGTCCGTGCCGCCGCCGTCCTGAGCGGCGACGGCGCGAACGGGTCGTACGCGCCGAGGGGGCCGGAGCGGCTCCGCGCTCCGGCCCCCTCGGCTCTCCTACGCTGCCCGGCGGCTCAGTACGGCCAGGAGTACTGGCCGGAGCCCTGATCCGGATACGCGTACCCGCCCTGGCTCGGGGTCTGCTGCACCTGCGGCGCGAACGACCCGTTCTTCATCTGCTCCATGACGCTGACGGCGGTGTTGATCGGCACGGCGAAGCCGATGCCCTCGTTGCCGCCACTCTGGGAAGCGATCTGCTCGTTGATGCCGATCACTTCGCCCCTCGCGTTGAACAACGGACCGCCGGAGTTGCCCGAGTTGATCGCCGCGTCGGTCTGGATGCCGCCGCTGATGGTAGCGCCGTTCGGTGACTGCAACTCGCGGTCCGTGGCGGACACGACGCCGCTGGACAGCGAGAAGTCGAGGCCGAGCGGGTTGCCGATGGCGACCACCTGCTCGCCGACGGCGACCTTCGAGGAGTCGCCGAGCGCGACGACGGTGAAGTCCGGCGCCTGGTCGGGCTCGATCTTGAGGAGTGCGACGTCGGTGGACTCGTCGGAGCCGACGATGGTCGCCGGGACCTGCGTGCCCTCCTCGCCCTCGCCCTTGAAGACGACGGTCACCTTGCTCGCCGCGACGCCGCTCTCACTGACCACGTGGGCGTTGGTGAGGATGTAGCCGTCGTCCGAGACGACGAACCCCGTGCCGATGCCCTGTGCCTGCGTCGGCTGGCCCCACATGTCGTAGCCAGCGAACGTCGAGACGACCTCGACGACGGCTCCGATGTTCCGGTCGTAGATCTCCTGCGCGCTCATGCCGGTGGTCTTGAGCGAGGCCGGCCGGCCCTCGACGACGCTGTGCGTGGCGGGCGCATCCGAGCCTACGATCCCGGTGCCGTAGGCCACGCCCAGCAGCAGAGCGGCCCCCAGGAAGCCGGCTGCCATGGTTGTGACGAACTTCTTCATCCCGATGCCTTTCTCGTCTGATGCCCGTCAGACCGGACGGGGCTCACGGGTCGATGTGGTCTCTCCTGTGCGCGCGGCGGTGCGTGGTGGCGCGCGGGCGACTCATCTGTTCGGGAAGGGTTGTACCGAAGAAGTCTGGGACCCAGCTGAGAAGCGCCTGAGGACCGGGTGTGACGTGCACCGGTGCCGCCGCCCGCCCGAACGGGTAGATGTCCTCCCATGTGACCGAGGACCAAGGAGGCCTTCATGCGACCTGTCGTCGACGAGACCCTGTGCATCGGGTGCGGGACGTGCGAGGACGTCTGCCCGGACGTGTTCCAGCTCGGGGACGACGGGTTGTCGCACGTCATCGCCGCAGACCCCGCGGCGACGTGCGCCGACGCGGGCTGCTGCGAAGAGGCCGCCGAGGAGTGCCCGGTCGACGCGATCAGCATCATCGACTGATCCGGGCGGCCCCCACCGGCGGGGTCTACTGCCGGCTGTCTATTGCCGGCGCGCCGCCGCGGCCGGCGCCGCCTCCCCCCTGCAGCCGGCGGCGCCAGCCGGCCAGCACACGGTGCGCAGCCTCCGCACCGACGACGGGCTCGTCCGGCGCCTCCAGCTCGACGGGGTGCAGGATGAACGGCCGCGTTTGCGACCCGCCCATGCCGCCGTGGAAGCTGATCAGCTCCTCGAAGGCGCAGCCCTCGTCGAGCTGGTCGTCGTAGAAGCTGTTCACCACGATGTCGGCCACATGGGCGAACCCGTCGGTGCGCAGCAGATGGACGGCAGCCGTGGGCGAGAACGGCGCCAGCGGGTCGTCGCCGTTCACGCGGCCCTCGCTCAGGTAGTCGGCGCCGTTCGCGCCGAGCACCACGGCGCCGTGCTCGGCGGACCTCACGAGCAGCCAGCCCACGTGGGGGTGGGCGCGGAGCGCCGGGAGCAGGTGGGGATGCCGCTCGGCGATCTCCTCCATGGTCAGCCGACGCGGCTCGTCCATCAGATAGACGAGCCCGAGGTTGCCCGAGCCCATCACGACGACTCTTCGGTCGCCGACCCGGCGCCTGTCTGCGCCCTTCTGCCGGCGACCCGTGGCCTCGCGCACCGCCTTGCCCAGCGCCGTGTCGTTCTCGTCGCCTCCGCCGAGGTCCTCCACGCCTCCGTCCGCACCCCGGAGGTTCCGCTCCACCAGATCGTCCAGGCCGTAGCCGTTGCGCTGCCTGAAGGTCGCTCCCTGGGTTTGCCCGTGGTCGGAGAGCACCACGATCTCGTAGGCGCGCGCGGCGTACCGCCGCGCGCGTGCGATGCGTCCGATCTGCTGGTCGAGCTTGCGGAGGACCTCCATCGCGTCACTCCTCTCGAGCCCGGAATGATGCGCCACCTCGTCGTAGCCGGCGAAGCACGCGTAGACCGCCGGCACGCCCGTCATCATGTCGCTGAGGACACTGTACACCGTGAAGTCCCTGATGGCCACCGCCAGCCCTGCACGCACGAAGGCGTACTTCAGGGAGCGGCGGCCGCGGGGCTGCACGTCGCGGCGACGCTGCCGGGCCGCCGCGACCAGTTCGTGCACGACCTCGGCGATGAAGAGCACGAAGGTGCGGGTCACGTTGTAGCCGTCGGCGAGGTAGGCGCGATAGCCGGGGTTGGCCCGCCTCTCGGCTTCCATACGGCTGACGGTGAGGATCACCTCGTCGGCGTCGCCGGACAGCAGGTTGCCGCGGCTGGCGCCGCCGTCCGCCAGCAGCCCGGCGCCGGTGGAGTGCCGCCTCTCGATGAGGGCGCAGTCAGCCGGCGCCGAGCAGGTCATGATACGCCCGGTCTCCTTCTCGACCCAGCGGAAGGCGGGGATGTCGGCGTTGGAGCCGAGCAGCAAGCCCGCCTGCGAGGCGCCGGTCTGCGACGAGAGGTCGGTCTCCCATTCGGAGATCACGTGGGAACCGGAGGCCACCCATCGGGCCATCTCGGGTGCGTGACCGTCGCGCATCGCGCGCTGCAGCACCGGGTACGCCAGCCCGTCGATCTCGAGATAGATGATGCCCGGGACGTCGGTCACCTGCCGGCGGCGGGACCGGCGGGCGATCCGCTGCGTGACCCGCAGCGAGTAGACGTCCTCGTCGTTGGTCCCCAGCAGTACCTCCAGGACCACCGTGACGGCCGCCGCCACCACCGCCACGAGCAGCGCCCGGACGAAGCCGGAGACCTCGAAGGTGTGGCTCGAGAGAGCGGCGGCCCACAGCACCATGAACGCGTCGAGCAGCAGCACGAGGACGAAGCCGACGGCGAGCATGTACGGGAGCCGCAGGGCAGCGACGAGCGGCGGGAGCGCGGCGTTGAAGACGGCGATGAGCGCCGCGGCGACGAGAGCCCCGGCGATGCCGCGGACGCGCACGCCGGGCAGGATGGCCGCCGCGATGAAGAGGGCAGCGGCGCTCGTCGCCCACTGCAGCAGCAGCCGCCGGGGACGGATCCGGGGCCGGGCCGGTCGCCAGTGGGGCAGGCCCCCCCAGGCCCGCTCGTCCATGTCGGTCATGAGCGTCCGTCCTCCGTCGGCGCGCGACCGGCCGGTCGCGCGCCGTCATGATGGAGGGTCTTCGCCGCCGGCGCAAGAAGAAAAGGGGCGGGGCGCCGCCGGCGCCCCGCCCCTTTCGACTCCCGACGCACTCCCGCTCAGTCGGCGGTGTGCTTCTCCGTACCGAACGCCTTCTTCAGTTCCTCTTCCTGCTCGTGCGAGAGGTTGGAGCGCACGAGTCTGGCGTTGGTGCCCTGCACGGCGGTGAGGAACTTGTCCTCGGTCATCTGCCCGATGAGCAGGAACCAGCCGGCCTTGCCCGGCGGTACCGCGTCGCCCATCTGCTCGAGCACCTGCTTGTCGATGCCGGTCTTGCCGAGCTTGCCGAAGAGCGCGCCGAGGCCCGCGCCGATGGCGAGGCCGAGGAACGGCATCAGGAAGATGAGCCCGAAGAGCATGCCCCAGAACGCCCCACCCAGGGCGCCGGCGCCGACCAGACGGGTGTCGTGCTTGACGTGCGGCTTGCCATCCTCGTCACGGACGACCATCGCGGCGTCCTGCAACTGCACGATCATGTCCTTCTGGAGCTGCGACAACGTGGCGCCGAAGTCCTCCGCGGCCGCCTCGTTCTCGAATCCCAGCACCATCAGCTCACTCATGCGCACCCTCCTTCTGCACCCATGAAGCGCCCGCCCGGAACCGGCGGGCGCCCTCTCGGCCTACGTTCTACCCATCGGGGCCGCGAACGGCACCGCCGCCGTGAGGCGGAAGTCGGAGCCGCTTCGGAAGCCGGGCGCGGCCGCCGGATGAAGAAGCCGCGCCGCCCGTTGTCAGCTACACTTGTCTCTGTGGCCGGCGCCCGCCGGCTCCGAGCAAGGAGCGATGCCCTGAGCCTCTCATCCGACAGCCCGACGCCTTCGATCACGACCCTCCCCAGCGCGCTGCCGCCGTCGTTCCGGCTGCTGGCGAGGCCCGTCGGCGTCACCTGCGGCCTGGACTGCGCCTCCTCCCCGGGGACAGGGACGCGGATGACCGACGAGACGCTGGAACAGTACATCCGCCAGCTGCTCGAGGCGCACCGCGCGCCCACGGTGACCATCTCGTGGCAGGGCGGCGAGCCCACGCTGATGGGGCTGGAGTTCTTCCGCCGGGCGGTCGAGCTGGGCAGGCGGTACGCGCGACCCGACCAAACCGTGGTCCACGCCATCCAGACCAGCGGCAGCCAGGTCGACGCCGCCTGGGCGCGGTTCTTCGCGAAGAACGGCTTCCTCGTCGGGATCAGCATCGACGGACCGCGGGAGTTGCACGACGCCTACCGTCGCAACAAGGCAGGCGAGCCGGCGTTCGACGTGGTCATGCGGGGCCTGGACGCCCTCCGCGAGGCGGAGGTGGACTGGAACTCGCTCACCACCGTCAATGCCGCCAACGAGGACCATGCGGCGGAGGTCTATGGGTTCCTGCGCGACGAATGCGACTGCCGCTTCATGCAGCTCATCCCCGTCGTGGAGCGCCCCTGCAAGAACGGTGTGCCGTTCGGCTACGACGTGACGCAGCGGTCGGTCTCGCCGGAGGGTTGGGGCCAGTTCCTCATCGACGTCTTCGAGGAGTGGGTGAGGCACGACGTGGGACAGGTGTTCGTGCAGCACTTCGACGCGGCGCTCGCCAACTGGTTCGGCGAGCCGTCCGGCTTCTGCGTCCACTCCGCCAGTTGCGGCACGGTCCTCGCCATGGAGGCAAGCGGCGACGTCTACGCCTGCGAGCACTTCATCGAACCGGACTACCTGCGCGGCAGCATCCACGAGCGTCATCTGGCGGAGCTCGTGAGCGTCGAGCCGCAGCGCTGGTTCGGCAACGGCAAGCAGACGGCGCTGCCGCAGTACTGCCTCGAGTGCGACGTGCGCTTCGCGTGTCACGGCGGATGCGTCAAGGACCGCATCAGGCATGCGCCGGACGGACAGCCGGGGCTCAACTACCTCTGCCGCGGCTACAAGACGTTCTTCCACCACATCGACGAGCCGATGAGGCGCATGTGCGCCCTGCTCCGCGAGCGCCGGCCGCCGGCCGAGATCGTCGCCGAGTACGAGGCCCGCGACCAGGTCTGATCGCCGCGGGCCGCTCGCGGCGGCGCGTCTCAGCGGAACGCGTCCGGCGCGTCGGCGACCGCCCGGGCCAGGATCCGCCGCGCGTTCGCGGCCGTCACGTGCGCGCCGTCGTAGAAGGCCTCCTCGAGGCCGTGGAAGCTCCGGATGTCCGTGTAGTCGAGCAGCCTGAACCGGTAGCGGCCTCGCAGGCTCTCCAGGTAGCTCTTCAGCTCCGCCTCCTTCGCTCCCCAGCCGGCGGCGCGGAAGGCCGCCAGCGCCGTCGGGTGGTACGGCATGATCACGAGCACGGGCTCCACGTCGTGCCGGTTGAAGAGCTCGAGGGTGCGCTCGAAGTACGCCCTGGCGCGCGTCCTCGTGTACGGCGATGGAGAGGCCGCCCGCGGCACCATGGAGGCGAGATACCTCGCGAGGGCTCGCTCGAGCGTGACGCCCCGCTCCACGCGGGCGTCGTACTTGTTGCGGACGATGCTGCCCCGCGCCGAGAAGCGGGTGTCCGCACTGAGCTGCCGTCCCGCGGTGTCTTTGAGCGACACGCGCTGCCGCGTCACCAGGCGCTTCGGCAGGAACTGGTTGAGACGCCGCTCCACGAGCAGCCCCGGATGAAGCGGCGAGTCCGAGATCGTGGTGGCCTGCAGCGCCCAGAAGCACCGCACCCTCATCTTCGGCGCGCGCCAGAACAGGTAGCGCGTCATCGCGTAGACGTCCTCCGGGCGGCTGTTCTGGACGGCGAAGTTGAACGCCTCGAGGCCGGTGAGCCTCTCCGCGACGGACGGCTCGAACCGCTGCGCCCGCGAGCCGCCGAAGATCACCAGCTCCGGTGGACGCGGCAGCCGGTCCACGAGGTCGCACTTGGCGGTCCGGTCGTACTGCGGCGATACCTTGGAGGCGAAGTGGGCGGCGGCGGCCTGCGGCGGCGCCGCCCAGCCGGCCAGCGAGAACGCGGCGACGGCGAGGGCGACGACGGCCGTCGCCGCGCCCAGACCCCTTCGACTCCCTCCACATCCCATGGACCGATGGTACGACGCGCCGTGAGCCGGACAAAGCCGCGCCGTCCGGGTACTGGCGGGCGGGTCGAGGCAGGACGTAGACTGAGCGGGAAATCGACCGGGGAGCGCGCGTGACGGAAGGGCAGGGGTTCACCTACAAGAAGGCGGGAGTCGACGTCGAGGCGGGCAACCGCGCCGTCGAGCTCATGAAGGAGCGGCTCAAGAGCACGAAGAACCCTCTCGTCCTCGGCGGACTCGGCGGGTTCGGCGGCGCCATCCGTCTGCCGCACCTCAAGGATCCGGTCCTTGTGGCCGGCACCGACGGCGTGGGCACCAAGATCGAGATCGCGCGCAGGATGGGCCGGCTCGACACGGTGGGCATCGACCTCGTGGCCATGAGCGTCAACGACGTCTCCGCCTGTGGCGCGGCGCCGCTCTTCTTCCTGGACTACCTGGTCGTCGGCAAGGTCGAGCCCGACCAGGTGGCGGAGATCGTCGCCGGCGTGGACGAGGGCTGTACGCGCGCAGGGTGCGTGCTGCTGGGCGGGGAGACCGCCGAACACCCGGGGCAGTTCCCCGACGGCGACTTCGATCTGGCCGGCTTCGCCGTCGGCGTCGCGGAGCGGGACGAGCTGTGGGGACCACAGCTCGTCCGGGAGGGCGACGCCCTCATCGGCATCGACTCCAGCGGCGTGCACAGCAACGGCTTCAGCCTCGTCCGGCACCTGCTCAAGCAGCACTCCATCGACCTGGGCAGCAACTTCATCAGCCAGGGCGGCGGCGTCGGTCTGTGTATCACGCCGGGTGAGGGGTTCGGCCCGTGCTACGACCCCAGGTCCACGGTCGGCGACGTCCTGCTCACGCCGACGGCCATCTACAGTCCGGTGCTGCGTGACCTCGCCGAGGCCGGCGGCGTGCACGCGGCGGCGCACATCACCGGCGGCGGCTTCCCCGACAACGTCGGGCGCGCCGTGCCGGAGCACCTCGCCGCCGTCATCGACCTCGAGACCTGGACGCCCAGCCCGCTGTTCGGGTGGCTGCACGGGCTCGGCGTGCACCGTCCGGAGCTGCTGCGCACGTTCAACTGCGGGCTGGGCATGGTGCTCGTCGTGGACCCGGACGAGGTGGAGAAGCACCTGGCGGTGATCGAGAAGGGCAACATCGCCGCCCGCGTGGTCGGCACGGTCGTGCCGCGCGAGGGCGGCGGGGCCGTACGGTACGTCGGGGAGCTGCGCGTATGAGGGCGGTCGACCTGATCGGCTGCGGAGCCCTCAACCTCGATCTCATCTACCGCCTCCCCCGCAGCTTCCCGCTGTGGGACGAGCTGGGACCGCCCGGCACCGAGCAGCTGATGGACCCCTCGGTGCGCAAGGCGGTCGACGAAGCGCTCGCCCACGTCGAGCCGATCAGGGCCGGCGGCGGCCAGGCGGCCAACACCGTCAACGCGCTGGCGCGGCTCGGCTACGCCGCCGCCATGATCGGCCGGGTGGGCGCCGACGACGACGGCCGGTTCCTGCTCGACGAGCTGGCCCCGGCCGACGCCCGTCTGGTCCACCGGGAGGGCGATACCGGCCGCGTGTACGTGCTGCTCGACGAGGACGGCGAGCGCCGCAACCTGGTGTGGCCGGCGGCCAACGACGCCTTCACGCCGGCCGACCTGCCCAGGCGGCTGCCGCGCACGCGGCACGCACTGTTCACCAGCTTCGTCGGGGACGAGCCGCTCGCGGCGCAGCTGGCGCTGCTCGAGCGGCTCCCCGCCGACGTCGACGTCGCCTTCGACCCCGGCGAGATCTACGCGCGCAAAGGCGTCAAGCGGTTCCTCCCCATCCTCAGCCGCTGCGCGTATCTCTTCTCCACCGAGACCGAGATCGAGATGCTCTGCGGCCTCTCGCTGCCGGAGGCGCTCGACTTCCTGCTCAACACCGGCGTCGGCCTGGTCATCGTCAAGATGGGCGGCCGCGGCGCACGTCTGGTCGGCCGCCGCGTGGACATGTACGTGCCGCCGCAGCCGGCCGAGGTGATGGACGTGACCGGCGCCGGCGACCTCTTCGCGGCCGGGTTCATCGCCGCCATGATCGAGCAGACCGGCCTCGAGAGCGCCGGCCGGCTCGCCGCCTGGGCTGCGAGCCGCGGCATCGCCGGCCTGGGCCGCAGCACCTACCCGGACGCCGCGGCCTGGCGGGAGCGCCTCGCCGAGGAGCGCGGCGAGCCCGCAGAAGCCGCCGGACCCGGAAGCTCCTGGTGAGGGACGGCGGGATGAGGATCGGCTGGCTCTCCACCGGCCGCGACCAGGCGGCCGCGAACCTGCTCTCGGACGTCGTCGCCCGCGCGCAGCGGGACGACGTCCCCCTCCACATCGGGGCCGTCTTCTGCGACCGGGAACGAGGCGAGGAGCCGGAGAGCGACCGCTTTCTCGACCTGGTCGACCGCCTCGGCCTGCACGCCGTCACGCTGTCCAGCCGGCGGAGCTGGGCCGAGGCGAAGAAGCGCGGCGTCTCGCGCACGGAGTGGCGCAACGAGTACCACCGGGCCGTCGACGAGCTGCTCGTGCCGCACAACCTCGGCGTGCTCGTCCTGGCCGGGTACATGCTGGTCGCGAGCCCGGCCCTCTGCCGCAGGTACGCGATGCTCAACCTGCACCCGGCGCTGCCCGGCGGACCCAAGGGGATGTGGCAGCAGGTCATCTGGGACCTCCTCGAGGCCGAGGCCGAGGAGACGGGGGCCATGATCCACCTCGCCACGGCTCAGCTCGACAGAGGCCCCGTCGTCAGCTACTTCCGCTTCTCGCTCCGCGGCCCCGACTGGGATCCGCTGCGGGACCAGTGGCACGCCAAACGCACGACCATGACCGTGCGGGAGATCGCCGCCGCAGAGGACGAGGCGGAGCCGCTCTTCGCCGAGGTGCGGCGCCGCGGCGAGATCCGGGAGATCCCGCTTCTGTACCAGACACTGCGGCAGTTCGTGGACGGCCAGCTGAACACGGCCAACGGCGGCGTGTTCGCCGAGTCGGCCCGGCTGCCGCTCGACCTGACCGCCGAGGTCGAGGCGGAGGTGGCCGGGCGATGAGCGCCGGAGCCGCCGGGCCGGCCGGCGCCGCCGGCGCCGGCCGCATCTACGTCACCGACTGCGAGGGTCCGCTCACCCGCAACGACAACGCCCAGGAGATCGCCGAGCGCTTCATCCCCGAAGGGGCGGAGTTCTTCGCCCGCATCAGCCGCTACGACGACTTCCTCGCCGACGTGCTGCGCAAGCCCGGCTACAACGCCGGCGACACGCTGCGCCTGGTGCCGCCGTTCTTCAAGGCCTTCTACGTCACCGACGAGGACGTCGAGCTGTTCAGCGCCGAGCGCGTGCTGCTGGTGCCGCAGGCGCTCAAGACGCTGGACGCCGTGAGCGCCCTCATGCCCGTCTACATCATCTCGACGTCGTACACACCGTACTTGCGGGCGCTGTGCGACATCGCCGGGTTCGACATGGCACACGTGCGCTGCACGGAGCTCAGCCTGGACGCCTGGGAGATGCCGGAGGAGGAAGCGGCGTGGCTGCGCTCCGCGGTGGACGCCGTGCTGGCTCGCCCCGTCATCGAGATCCCGGACGGGGCGAGCTCCGCCGCCGACCTCTCGCCGAGGGACCGGGCGACCGTGGCCGAGCTCGACGACCTCTTCTGGGGCTGGATGGCGGACAAGGTGGCCGGCGAGATGCTGGCCGCCGTGCGCCCCGTGGGCGGCGGCATGAAGCTCGAGGCGCTCGAGCAGATCCGCGCCGCCGAGGGCGTCGAGGGCGGCGGCGTCATGTACGTGGGCGACTCGATCACGGACGCGCCGCCGCTCGAGGCCGTCAAGGCCTGGGGCGGCGTCTCTCTGAGCTTCAACGGCAACGGCTATGCGATCGCGGCGGCCGAGTTCGCCGCCGCGAGCCCCGATGCCGAGGTGCAGGCGCAG
>JAAZAR010000094.1 GCA_012514235.1 Actinomycetota bacterium | reverse complement strand
CTTGCGCACCTGCTTGAGCTGGTCGAGGAAGTCCTCGAAGGTGAACTCGGCGCGGCGGAGCTTGGCCTCCATCTCCGCCGCCTTCTTCTCGTCCAGGTTCTGCTCGGCACGCTCGATGAGGCTGAGGACGTCGCCCATGCCGAGGATGCGGCTGGCCATGCGGTCGGGGTGGAAGACGTCGAAGTCGTCGAGCTTCTCCCCCGTGCTCGCGTACTTGATGGGCTTGCCGGTGACGGCGCGGACGCTGAGCGCGGCGCCGCCGCGGGCGTCGCCGTCGAGCTTGGTGAGCACGACGCCGTCGAGGTCCACCTGGCCCCTGAAGGCGTCGGCAGCGTTGACGGCGTCCTGGCCGGTCATGGCGTCGACGACGAGGAGCACGTTGTGCGGCTTGACGGCGTCGCGGATCGCGACCAGCTCGGCCATGAGCTCCTCGTCCACGTGCAGGCGGCCGGCGGTGTCGATGATCGCCACGTCGCCGTGGGCGCGCGCGTAGGCGACGCCGTCCCGCGCGATGTCGACCGGGTCGACGTCGGCGCCGGGCGCGTAGCAAGGCACCCCGACGCGCCCGGCGAGCGTCTGCAGCTGGTCGATGGCCGCCGGCCGGTAGACGTCGGCGGCGATGAGCACCGGCTGCTTGCCGTCCTTCTTCAGCAGCCTGGCGAGCTTGGCGCAGGTCGTCGTCTTGCCGGAGCCCTGCAGGCCGGCCATGAGCACGATCGTCGGCGGATGGCCGCTGAACGCGAGCTTGGAGTCGCCGCTGCCCATGAGCGCGACGAGCTCCTCGTTCACGATCTTGACGACCTGCTGCGCCGGCGTGAGGCTCTCCATGACCTCGGCGCCCAGGGCGCGCTCCTTGACCTGCGCCACGAACCCGCGCACGACCTTGAAGTTCACGTCCGCCTCGAGCAGCGCGAGGCGGATCTCGCGCATCGCCGAGTCGATGTCTTCGGCGGTGAGCTTGCCGTGGCCCTTGAGGCTCTGCATCACGCCCTGGAGGCGTTCGGTGAGTGAGTCGAACATCGGGTCTTCCTGCTCTCGTTACGGGGCGTCCATCGTAGCATGCCCCGTCTGGCCCGCCTGAAGCGGGTCTCGTGCCGGCGTCACTCCGCGGCGGCGCTCCCGGCATCGCCGTCGCCGCCGAAGATGGCGCGCGCGAACACGTCCGCCTCGAACGGGCGCAGGTCCTGCAGCTTCTCCCCCACGCCGATGAGCTTGATGGGGATGCCGAGGCTCTCGTGGATGGCGACCACGATGCCGCCCTTGGCGGTGCCGTCGAGCTTGGTGAGCACCACACCGCTCACGTCCACGGCCTGCTTGAACTCCTGCGCCTGGCGCAGGCCGTTCTGGCCCGTGGTCGCGTCGAGCACGAGCAGGGTCTCGTGAGGAGCGCCGGGCAGCTGTTTCTCGATGACCCGGCGCACCTTCTCCAGTTCGCGCATCAGGTTCACCTGGGTGTGCAGGCGACCGGCCGTGTCGATCAGCACGACGTCGGCGCCGCGCGAGCGCGCGGCGGCCACGCCGTCGTAGACCACGGCCGCGGGGTCGGCCTCCGAGCCCTGCTTGACGATCTCGCAGCCCACGCGGTCCGCCCACTCGCTGAGCTGCTCGACGGCGGCGGCGCGGAACGTGTCGCCGGCCACCATGAGCGGCGTCTTGCCCATCTCCTTGAGCCGCCAGGCGATCTTGCCGATGGTCGTCGTCTTGCCGGTGCCGTTCACCCCGACCATGAGGATGACCGTCGGCTCGTGCGAGACGTCGATGCGCTGCAGCTCGGGATCGTCCGGCCTGAGCAGTTCGGCGACCACGTCCGCCAGCTCGTTCTGGAACGGCTCCTTGGTCTCGATCTTCTTGGCCGTGCAGCGCCGCTCCAGCTCGTCGACGATCTTGATGGTGCCGTCCACGCCGACATCGGCGGCGATGAGCATCTCCTCGGTCTGCTCGTAGAGGCGCCGGTCGACGCCGACGTACACGACGCTCTTGAGCGCGTCGGTGACGGCGCCCCTGGCCTTGCCGAGGTTGCGGCGCAGGCGGCCGAAGAGGCCCCTGCGCTCCACCGCTTCTTCTTCCAGCACCGTCGCCGGCACGTCCGCCTCGACGACACCCTTGAACACCTCATGCCACTCCAAGCCGTCAGTCTCCCGTCTGCACAGGCGCGCCCGGCGGCTTCGCCCTGGCGCGCTCCTCCTTCTCGATCTCCTCCTCCGCCATGCGGGCGCTCACCACCTGGGATGCCCCGTCCGGCCCCATCGTCACGCCGTAGAGCACGTCGGCCGCCTCCATGGTGCGCTTCTGGTGGGTGATGATCACGAACTGCGTGCGCTCCCTGTAGTCGCGGAGCAGCTGCACGAGGCGCCCGATGTTGACGTCGTCGAGCGTCGCCTCGATCTCGTCGAGGATGTAGAACGGGCACGGCCGCGCCAGCACGAGCGCCATAAGGAAGGCGATCGCCACCAGCGCCCGCTCCCCGCCGGAGAGCAGCTGCAGACGCTTCCCCAGCTTCTTGGCCGGCTTGACCTCCACGGCGACGCCGCCCTGCGGGTGGTCCTCGTCCGGCTCGACCAGCTTCAGCCGCCCGCGGCCGCCCGGGAACAGCACCGCCACCATGTGGCTGAACTGCTCCTGCACGGCATCGAAGGTGGCGGCGAACTCGCTGTCGACCTGGGCCGTGAGCTCCTTGATGAGCGCCTCCAGGTCCTCGATGGACTTCTCGAGGTCGCGCCGCTGTTCGCGCAGGAAGGCGGCGCGCTCCGAGAGCTCGGCGCACTCCGCCTCCGCCAGCGGGTTCACGGGGCCGATGCGGTCGCGGCGGCGCGTGAGCCGCTCCACGAGCTCGCGGAGCTCCGCCGCCTCGGCCTCATCGGCCGGCGGCGCGAAGCCCGCCTGGTCGAGCTGCTCGCTGACCTCGTCGAGCGAGGCGGCGAGCTCGGCGCGCCGGGCCTCGAGGCGCGCGAGCGCGACCTGGATCTGGGCGCGGCGCTCGCCGGCCTCCTCAAGGCCGCGGCGCAGCCGCGACTCCTCGTCAGCCAGCCGGCGCAGCTCACCGCGGTCAAGGCCGCCGCCCTCGTCGTCGCCGACGTCCAGCCGCGCGATGAGGCGCGTCGAGTGCGCCCGCAGGGCGCCGGCGCGCGCCTCGACCGCCTGGCAGGCGGCCCGCACGTCGGGGACGTCCGCGAGGCGCCGCTCGAGCTCCTCCAGCCGCTCGCGGTCGGCGGCCGCCCTGCGGCGCGCCGCCTCGCGCCGCTCCACGGCGCGGGCGGCGGCGGCCCGGCGCTCGTCCAGCTCCACCCGACGCCGCGTGACGAGCGCGAGCGACGCGGCCTGGTCAGCCTCCGCCGCGTGGAGCGCCTCTTCGGCGGCCTCCGCCGCCGGCCGCACCTGCTCGGTCTGGAGCAGCGCCTCCGCCGCCGCCTGCTCGGCGGCCTCCTTGCCCGAGGCCGCTTCGGCGAGCTCGGCGGCGATGCCCTCCACGGCGCGCAGGTCGCGCTGCACGTGCTCTTCGAGGTCCCTGCGCCGGGAACGGACCTGCGAGAGCTGGCGCTCCGCCGTCTCGAGGGCGATGCGGGCCTCGCGCTCCGCGGCGGCCGTCGCCTCGGCGGCCGCGCGCGCCTCAGCCTGCCGGGAAGCGGCGAGCGACACGACGGCCTCCTCGCGGACCTCGCGGGCCGACACGGCATCGAGCTTCTCTCCCAGCCGCTCGAGCGAGGCCCGCCGTTCGAGCAGCAGCGCCGCCGGCACACCGCTCGCGAGACCGACCTGACCGTCCGCCGGACGGTAGTACTCGCCCTCGCGCGTCACCGCGAGCCCGGTGAACTCCGGCGGCACGGCGCGCAGGTCGTCGACGATGACGACGTGGGCGAGCGCCTCCTCGAGGCCCTCGTGCTCGCCGAAGCTGACCTTGTCGGCGAGCGGGGCCGCGCCGGGGAAGGCGACGGACGGACGGCGGGTCGCCGGCACCACGAGCCGGACCAGGCCGATGCCGGCTCGCTTGAGCGCCTCGAGCAGAGACCACTGGTCGACGCCTCCCGGGACCGCCAGAGCGCCGGAGAGCTGGGAGAGCGCAGCCGCCAGCGCGCGCTCGTACCCCGGCTCACACGACACGCTGCCGGCGAGCGAGACGGTCCCGGGGAACTCGCCGGCGACCTCCAGCACCTCGGCGCCCACGTCTTCCATGTCGAGAAGGGCGGCGCGCAGATGGTCCGCCTCGCCCTCCAGGCCGCGCCGCTCCAGTACGGTGGCCCGGTGCGCCTCCTCGGCGGCGGCGAGCTCCCGCGTCGCTTCGGCGACCCTCGCGGCGGCGGCAGCGGCAGCGGCCTCCGCGGAGCGCAGCGCCTCCGCCGCGGCCGCGGCGGCCTGGGCCGCCGCCTGCTCCTCCTCGGCCTTGGCGGCGGCCTCGGCGATCATCGCCTCGTGGTGCGCCGCGAGGCGCGCCTGCTCGCCGCCGAGCGCCTCGCGGCGCCGCTCGAGCCGCGCCGCCGTGGCCAGCGCGCTCTCGCGCTCGACGGCGAGGCGCTCGAGCGCGACCCGCTGCTCGGTGACGGCGGCGCGAGCGGCCTCCAGGGCGGCGGCGATACGGGCGTGCTCCGTCTCAGCCGCCTCCAGCTCCGCCGCGAGGCGACGCTCCTCCTGCGGCCAGGTGTCGTCGCCAGGCTCCTCCGGCCTGCCGGCGAGCTCCGCTACCAGGCGCTCGCGCTCCGCGCCGGCGGCGCGCTCGACCTCGTCGAGCAGATGCAGCCGCTGCTCGGCGAGCCGGCGCACGCTCTCGAGCCTGCCGTCCAGCACCCGGGCGCGGAGCAGCCGGCGCGCCGTGCGCTCGCGCTCCGCCAGCCTCCTGGCGAACGTCTCCTCCTCGCGAGCCCGCGCCGCAGCCACGCGCTCCAGCCCTGCCTCGTAGCCGGCGCGCTCCTCGTCCACGGCGGCCAGCTCGTCGCGCCTCGCGGAGAGCTCCGCGTCGAGCGCCCCCATCTCGCCGGTGAGCAGACGCCCCCTCGTCTCGGCGATCTGCGTCTCGACGGTGCGCAGCTGCTCGGCGGCCGTCGCCTGGCGGCGCAGCGGCGCGAGCTGCGAACCGACCTCGCGCTCCAGGAGCAGCGCCCGCTCGAGGTTGCGGCGCACCTCGCGCAGCTTGAGACTGGCCCGTTCGCGACGGCGCTTGTACGCGCCGAGGCCCGCCGCCTCCTCGATCTGGCTGCGCCGGTCCTCCGGCTTGCCCGCCAGGAACGACTCGACCTTGCCCTGGCCGATGATCGAATGCAGCTCCTTGCCCAGCCCCACCTGGGCCAGCAACTCGACGACGTCGGTGAGGCGGCAGGCGGACTGGTTGATGGAGTACTGGGAGGAGCCGTCCCTCGCCACGCGGCGCCTGACGCTGACCTCCGGAGTCGGCAGCGGGAGAGCGCCGTCGGAGTTGTCGAAGGTGAGCTCGACCTCGGCGGCGCCGCTGGCGCGGCGCCCGTCGCTGCCGGCGAAGATGACGTCCTGCATGGAGGAGCCGCGGACCGTGGTGGGGCTCTGCTCGCCGAGAGCCCAGATGACGGCGTCGGCCAGGTTGCTCTTGCCGCTCCCGTTGGGCCCGATGATCACGCCGACGCCGGGCTCGAAGAGCAACTCGGTCTGCTTGGGGAACGACTTGAAACCCTTGAGGCGGAGCGCCTTGAGGTACACCTCAGCCGACCCCGCTGTTCCGCGACGGACCCGCCTCTGTGCCGGTCTCGTCCTGCCCCGCGCCCGCTCCGGGTCCGCTTGCCTGCTCGCCGGGCCCGGCGGACGAGCGCCCGTCCGCGTCCGGGTGCTGCCTCCGCGAGCGACTGCCTCGGAGCCGCGCCCTGCGGGCGCTCCGCCGGGCCCGGGCCTGCAGCTCGTGCAGGGCCTCGGACGCAGCCTCCTGCTCGGCCCGCTTCTTGCTCGTCCCGAACCCGCGCCCCAGGGACTCGCCGTCCACGACCGCCTCGATCTCGAACTCGCGGTTGTGCGGCGGACCGCTGAAGCCGAGCACCTTGTAGCTCACGGACTGGCCGCTGCGCGCCAGGAACTCCTGCAGCTCCGTCTTGTGGTCGATGTAGCTGCTCTCGGCGTAAGTGATGTGCTCGTCGAACACCTCGACGACCGCGGGGCGCACGGCCTCGTACCCGAACGTGAGGTACACGGCGCCGATGAGGGACTCGGTGAGGTCGGCCAGCACGTTCTGGTTGGTCTGCAGCTGGGCGACGTCGCCGGCCTCGTTGTCCTGGCCGGCGTACTGGCGCAGCAGCTTGCCCAGCCCGAGCTTGGTGGCCACGCGGGCGCAGGTGGCGCGGCTGACGATGTACGCCCGCAGCCGCGCCAGGTGACCCTCCGCGAAGTCGGGGAAGCGCCGGTACAGCTCGGTGGTGACGCACAGGCTGAGCACGCTGTCGCCGAGGAACTCGAGCCGCTCGTAGGAGTGCACGCGGTCGGGCGCCCAGGATGTATGGGTGAACACCTGGCGCATCGTGGCCTGGTCGAGCTGCTGGGCGAGCGTGAGAAGCCGGTACGTCACGAGCTGTCCATCACGACGATGAGGGGACGCCTCCTGCCTGCAGGAGACCCCCCCTCATCGTCCCCCTCAGGGATCGCCGCGGCTAGGCGTCGACCCGCGTCATGACGAAGTCGACCGCGTCGCCGACCGTCTTGATCTCGGCGGCTTCTTCGTCCGTGATCTTGATGCCGAACTTCTCTTCCATGGTCATGACGAGCTCGACCAGGTCGAGGGAATCGGTCTCGAGGTCTTCCTGGAAACGAGCATCCATGGTGACCTTGTCTTCGTCGACGCTGAGCGTCTCGACGAGGATCCCCTTGACGTGCTCGAACACCTCTTCACGAGTCATGCAGTGAACCTCCGGGCGAGTTTGGCTGAGTCTACACCGAGGCCGTCTTGCTCCCAAGCTCCCGTGCGATCGTGGGGAGCAGGTCGGTGACCACGCCGCGGCGCCCCATGCGGACGGCCTGTGCGATGCCGCGCGCCCGTGAGTTGCCGTGGGCGATGACGACCGGCGCGTTCATCCCGACCAGGAGCGCGCCGCCGAACTCCTCGGGGTTGAGGGCGTCCTTGAGGATCTGCAGGTCCTTCTGGAGAAGCAGGCCGCCCAGCTTGGTCTTCGGATTGAGCATGATGGTGGCGCGCAGGGCCCCGATGATCGCCTTGGCCGACCCCTCGATGGTCTTGAGGCCGACGTTGCCGGTCCAGCCGTCGGTGACGATGACGTCGACCAGGCGGTTCATGATGTCGCGGCCCTCGACGTTGCCGTAGAAGTGCGCGATCCGGGCGTCGTCGGCGATGAGCCGGTGCGCCTCGATGACCTCCGGCGTGCCCTTGCTGGGCTCCTCGCCGATGCTGAGCAGCCCGACCGTGGGCTCGGGGATGCTCATGACCTCGCGCGCGAACGCCTGGCCCATGATGGCGAACTGGCGCAGGAACTCCGCCCGGCACTCCGCGTTGGCGCCGACGTCGAGAAAGGCGACCGGCGCGGGCATGGCCGGCATGATGGTGCAGATGGCCGGCCGCTTCACGCCGGGGATGCGGCGCACGTAGAGCACGCTGGCGGCCACCACGGCGCCGGTGTTGCCGGCGCTCACGAACGCGTCGGCCTCGCCCTCGTGGACCATGCGCAGGCCGATGACGATGCTCGAGGAGGTCCTGGTCCGCGCGGCCGTGGCCGGCTCCTCGTGGTAGCCGATCGCGTCCGGGGCGTGCACGACGCTGACGTACTGCACGCCATCCGGCAGCAGCGCGCGGATGCGCTCCTCGTCGCCGACGAAGACCACGTGGAGCTGGGGGCCGACGGCGTCCAGCGCCCCCCTGACGACCTCATCCGGGGCGTTGTCCCCGCCGGCGGCGTCGACCACGACCCGCACCACGCGGTCGTCGGTGATGGCGCTCCATGCGTCGGTCACCCAGTGGGGCGAGACGTACGGCTTCCCTCTGGCGCCCCTCATGCTTTCAGGTCGCGCACCAGGCGGTCCACGTCGACCGCCTCGTCGATGAGCTGGGCGATGAGTTCGATCTTGGCCCGGTCGTTGACCCGCAGGCGCCCGAACAGGCGGCGCAGGCCGTCGGCGGCGGTCACCGTGTCGGTCTCGACGGAGACCAGCGGTACGCCGCGCTCCGCCGCCCGCTCGGTGACCGCGGTGCTCGGGACGTAGTTGCCGGTGAGCACCACGGCGACCGTGGGCGTGTCCAGCGCAGCTAGCACGATCTCCGCCCGGTCGCCGCCGACGATGACCACCTTGTTGGGCGTGAGCTGGAAGTAGCGGAGGGCATGCTCCGGGCTCATGGCGCCGATCATGTACGTCTCGACCAGCCGGTCGCCGTAGCGCTCGCCACAGACGAAGGTGCCGCCCAGCGCGTCGACGATCTCGGCGACGGAGACGGCGGAGAGCGTCGGGCTGGAGACCAGCGCCCCGTAGCTCTCGACCTCGTTCTTGGCGAGGAAGCGCGTGTACTCGTCCTCGACGAGCTGCAGGCGCGACTCCGGCACCATGTTGAACAGGACGCCCAGGAGGTGCTCCTTGAGGGCGTCCTTGACGTAGATGATGTCGTCGAGCAGCCTGGCGCCGGCGAACTTGGCCACGAGCAACGCGCGGAGGTCGAGTTCCTTGACGACCTCGGTGCCGCTCGTCCGCAGGAAGCGTCCCTGCCAGATCTCGCCGAGTCCCTCGCAGACGACGATGTCCCTGCCGGCGCTGATGCGGTCGAAGGCGTCCCTGACGCGGCTCATGGCGTCGACCTCGCTGCCGCTGAGGACGTCGCGCAGCGCGTCCTCGTCGAGGACGACCGGGCAGATGTCACTGAGGTCGTCCTCCAGCTCGAGCAGATCGGCGACGAACTGGGCGTCTTCGTCCAGCAGTCTGTCGCCGCTCTGCGCCGCGAGCGTGCCCACCGGCTTGAAGTAGCCGGCGTTCAGGCCACGCTGGCGGAGCGCCATGCACAGGCCGACGGCGATGGTGGTCTTGCCGCCGCTCCCCTGCGTGGAGGCGATGTACAGCGATCTCGGCACCGCTCACCCCCCGGATCGGCTCAGTTCACTGCGCCTGCGACGGACACCGTCGCGTGCGCGCAACGGTCACTCGGCTTCGAGGACGATGACCTCGCGGCCCTTGTACGTGCCGCACTTGGGACAGGCGCGATGCGGGAGCTTGGGGCTCTTGCACTGAGGGCAGACGCTGGCCGTCTCCACGCTGAGCTTCTGCTGGGCGCGGCGCTTGTCGCGGCGGGCCTGCGAGGTCTTCTTCTTCGGTACGGGCATGTGCGTTCTTCTCCTAGGGTCAACCAGACAACGGACTGTACCACACGGACGCGGCTCATGCCCCCTCGTGTGCGTGGTCCGGGTCGGCGTTCAGGTCGGCGCCGCAGATGGGACACAGCCCGCGGCAGTCCTCACGGCACAGGAACTTCTGGGGCAGGGCGTCGGCGACGAGGTCGCGGACCCAGCGTTCCAGGTCCACCTGGAACGCGGTCACGTAGCCCTCGTCCTCCTCGTCGCCCTCGGACTCACCGTGGCGCACGTACTCCACGCCGCGGGCGGCGATCGCCTGTTCGGCGTCGACCAGACAGCGCTGGCACGGCCCCGCCACGAGCGTCTCGAGCTCGAGGGTCAGCGTGAGGTTGTCGCCCACGCGGGCGGCCGTGAGCGTGGCGTCGACGGCGTCGCCGGGCACGCGGTAGTCGAGGCCGCCGAAGACGAACGGGGCGACGTCCACGGGCAGCGTGCGCCAGACCTCGCTGGCGTCGTGGAACCGCAGTGAGTGGAGATCGAATCGTTTCATCGTGGGGCCCGCCCTGCGCGGGCGCCGGTCACGGCTGCAGGTCGTCCTCCGGGGCGCGGCCCTGCAGACGTCCGCGGCCGCGCCGCACGGCGGCGATGAACTTCTCGAGGTTCATCTCGAGGTTGCCCAGGACCTCGTCCGCGTAGTCCTCCGCGCCGAGACGGATCTCGCGCTCGCGATCGCGCGCGTCCTCCATGATCTGGTGCGCGTTCTTCTCGGCGAGCCGCACGACTTCGGTGTCCGAGGCGAGCTTCTCGGCGCGGTCCTGCGCCTCCGCCAGCAGACGCTCGGCCTCCTGCTTGGCCTCCGACAGCATCTCCTGACGCTCCTTGACGATCCACCGGGCCTGCTTGATCTCCTCCGGGATCGTGGAGCGCATCTGGTCGAGGATGTCGTAGATCTCCTCGCGGTCGATCATGACGCTGTCGGTCAGAGGGACCGACCGTGCGTTGTGGATGATGTCATCCAGCTTGTCGATGAGAACGAGGACGTCCATACTCAGCAACCCTCCTTGGGTAGCCTCTGCGCGGCGCGAGGCGAGTAGACCTCCGCCAGGCGGCGAGCAACGGCCGGGGGCACCAGATCGACGACGGAGCCTCCGAACGCGGCGATCTCTCTGACGCCGCTCGAGCTCAGGAAGCTGTGCTCGGGCGAGGCCATCATGAACACTGTTTCGATGTCGGGAGCCAGCTTCCTATTGAGCTGCGCCATCGCGAACTCGTACTCGAAGTCGGAGATCGCGCGCAGGCCCTTGAGGATGACCTGCGCGTCCCACTTGCGGGCGAACTCCACCACGAGCTCGTTGAAGCGGTCGACGACGACGGTGTCGTGCCCGGCCAGCGCATCCTTGAGGAAGCCCTCGCGCTCATCGGGCGTGAACAGCGGCGACTTGCGCTGCGGCTCCTCGATGAGCCCGACGACGACGCGGCCGAACTTGGCGGCGCCGCGGGTGATGATGTCGAGGTGGCCCACGGTGACGGGGTCGAACGTGCCCGGGCAGATGGCAGTGATGTTTCTGGGCATCAGTCGGCTGGTTCTCCTTCCGCCGGCGGCGCGGCCCGCGCCACCAGGAACGTGACGCGCGTGTCGCCGTAGCGTTTCTCCCGTACGACGGCCCAGGGCAGCCCGGCCGCCGTGCCGGCGGCGGACTCGACGACCAGCACCGCGCCGGGGGCGAGCACCCGCCCGAGCAGCCTGACGAGGGCGGGGCGGATCTGCTCATACAGGTCATACGGCGGGTCCGCAAAGACGAGAGTATACCGTGCGTGACGGCGGGCGTCAGCTGCCAGCGCCTTGCGGGCGTCCGCCGCCAGGACGACGGCGTGGCGTCCGGGCGGCGGGGCGGGCGCGGCCGGGCGGACCACAGGGACGCCGAGCCGCGCCAGGTTGCCGCGCAGGGCGCGGAGCGCCGGCGGAGCGGACTCGACGAAGGTGCAGCTCCCCGCGCCGCGCGACAGCGCCTCTATCCCCAGGGCCCCGCTGCCCGCGAAGAGATCGAGGGCGAGATGGCCGGCGAGCGGGCCTTCGGCCTCGCCGGCCTCGCCCGTCTCCGGCGCCGCAAGCGCGGCCGCCCGGGTCTCGGGTAGCGCCCCGAGCACGTCGAACACGGCCTCGCGGACCTTGTCGGAGGTCGGCCGCGTGCCGCGCCCCGCAGGGGCGCTCAGCGGCCGACCACGCCAGCTGCCGCCGACGACCCTCACGCCGGCGCCTCCGAGGCCGCGCACGGCCCGAGACGCCGGCGGCACCGTTCGCAACGCGCGAAGGCGGCGCGGACCGGCCGCATCACTCCCGCCCCAGCACCAGCGGGGCCGGCGGCGGAGCCTCCGGCCCCACCGTGAAGGCGGTCTCCAGCACGGTGCTCGCCTGGCGCCGCCGCGCCGGGTCGCGCGAGAACACGGCGGCGAGCGGCTCCCCGGCCTCGACCTGGTCGCCGACCTTGTGCTCGAGCAGCACGCCGGCGGAGGCGTCGATCTTGTCCTCCACCGTGCGGCGTCCGGCGCCGGCGGTCTGTGCCGCGCGGCCGACGGCGAGCGCGTCCACCGCGGTCACGTAGCCCGCCCGCGGCGACGTCACCTCGTGCCCGGCCAGGCGCTGGAACTCCCCCGGCCGCCAGTCGCCGCCCTGCACGTAGCACCAGCGCTCGAAGTGCTCCGCGGCGCGACCGTCGGCGAGCGCCGCCTCCGCCCGCGCGCGCGCCTCAGCCGCGTCCATGCCGAGGTCGGCGAGCGGGAGCAGTTCGGCGGCGAGCTCCAGCGTCAGGTCGCGGACGTCCTCCGGGCCGTCGCCACGCAGCACCTGCCAGGCCTCCTCCACCTCCAGCCGGTTGCCGACGGTGCGGCCGAGGGGCTGGTCCATCGCACTGAAGAGGCACGTGGTCGGGCGGCCGTAGTCGTCCCCGATGAGGCGGCACAGACGGCCGATCTCGCGCGCGTGCTCCAGATCGGCGGCGAACGCCCCGCGCCCCACCTTGAGGTCGAGGACCACGGCCGACGTCCCGCTGGCGACCTTCTTGGCCATGATGCTCGCGGCGATGACGCCGTCGCACTCCACGGTGCCGGTGACGTCCCGCAGCGCGTACAGAAGGCGGTCCGCCGGGACCACCCGCTCGCTCTGGCTGACCACGGCCACGCCGATGCGCTCCAGCTGGCGGAGGAAGTCGCCCTGCGGCAGTTTCACGCGGAAGCCCGGGATGGATTCCAGCTTGTCGAGCGTCCCGCCCGTGTGTCCGAGGCCCCGCCCCGACATCTTGCCGACCACGGCGCCGCAGGCGGCGACCAGCGGTGCCAGGACCAGCGTCACCTTGTCGCCGACGCCCCCGCTGGAGTGCTTGTCGAGCACCGGCCGGCGGAGCACGCGGAGGTCGAGCGTCTTGCCGCTGTCCACGAGGGCGCGCGCGAGCAGGAGGGTCTCGCCGTCGCTCAGGCCGCGCAGCACCATGGCCATCAGCAGGGCGCTGGCCTGGTACGAGGGCACGGCGCCGCTCACGACGCCCTGGACGAACGCGTGCATGCGCGGCTCGTCGAGCTCATTGCCGTCGCGCTTCCAGGCGATCACGTCGTGCGCGAAGTCCACGTCTTCCCCCTCAGGCTCCGTCGGGCAGGTCCGGCCAGCGGGCCGCCAGGGCGCGCGGCAGACCGGCGACCAGCAGCCGCCCCAGCCGCGCGCCGGCGGCGAGCACATCCTCGTGCGAGCCGGCGGCGCCCGCGACGTTCGCCACGAGCGCCAGAAGACAGCACTCTACCCCCGCGGCGGCGGCGGCGCGAGCCTCCGGCGCCGCCGACATGCCGACCACGTCGCCGTAGCCGGCCAGCCAGGTGACCTCGGCCGGGGTCTCGAACTGCGGACCGGCGACGGAGACGTAGACGCCGGCGCCCGGCAAAGACCGGTCGCCGAGCGCGGCGGCGACGCGCTCGGCCTCCTCCACCCCGCACACGCGCAGGCGCTCGGGCTCCTCGTCCTCCGGCGGGCGCTGCAGGTCGACGACCGTCGAGCAGACCACGGCGCGGCCGACCGTCGCTTCGGGTCGAAGCGCCCCGCAGGAGTTGGTCAGCACGATCCGGCGGACGCCGGTCGCCGCGAGGTCGCGCACCGGTCGCTCGAGCTCGGCGTCCGTCCAGCCTTCGTAGCGGTGCGGACGCCCGCAGGCGAGCGCCAGACGGAGCTCGCGGCCACCGGCTGCCGGAACGGCCGCGAGCCGCAGCACGTAGTGATGGCCGGCGACGGCGCCCGCCGGCCAGCCGAGCGCGTCGTAGGGCACTTCGTCCTCGACGCGCGCTCCCTCCGGCAGCGCCCAGAGGCCGGACCCGTAGACGGCGGCCGCGTGCGGCCGCCAGGCGGCCACGCGGCCCAGCGCCTCCGCCGCGTCCGTCGTCATCCGATGACCCGCCCCGGCAGCGACGGCTCCTCTCCCGTCAGGTGAGCGAACGCCGTAGCGCCGACGTCCTCCTGCGCCCCGTCGTAGCGGCCGGGCGCGAGCCCCAGCGCAAGCAGCGGCGAGTACTCGCGCGAGTGGTCCGTGCTCTCCGTCGTCGGGTCCACTCCGTGGTCGGCGCACACGATCATGACGTCCTCCGGGCCGAGCAGCGATTCCCACTCCGGGAGCGCGGCGTCGACTTCCTCGAGACCGCCGGCGAAGCCCTCTACGTCGTTGCGATGACCCCAGACCGAGTCGAAGTCCACGAGGTTGGCGAACAGCAGCCCGGCCTCCATCTCCCGCAGGTGCCGGCTGCAGGCGGCGATGCCAGCCGTGTTGTCGTTGGTGTGGTCGTCGACGTCCACCCCGCGCTGCACGAAGATCTCCCCGATCTTGCCGACGCCGACGACCGGCACGCCGCGCTCCTGCAGCACGTCGAGGTAGGTCGGACCGGGCGGCGCCAGCGAGTAGTCGCGCCGCCTCGGCGTGCGGGCGTACCGGCCCGAAGTGCCGTCGAAGGGCCGCGCGATCACTCTGCCGACGGCGTGCGGCCCCTGCAGCATGCCGCGCGCCAGCTCGCACCACTCGTACAGCTGAGGCAGCGGCACGACGTCCTCGTGACAGGCGATCTGGAACACGGAGTCCGCCGACGTGTAGACGATGGGGCGGCCGGTCGCCACGTGCTCGTCGCCGAGCTCGTCGATGATCGCCGTGCCCGAGGCCGGCCGGTTGCAGAGCACGCGCCGGCCGATCGCCGCCTCGAACGGCTCGATCACCTCGGGGGGGAAGCCCTCCGGGTACGTCGGGAACGGCCGCTCGAGCACGACGCCCATCATCTCCCAGTGCCCGGTCGTGGTGTCCTTGCCGGCGCCGCGCTCGGCGAGGCGGCCGTAGGTCGCCTCGGGACGCGGCGTCCCCAGCGGCAGTCCGACGATCTCCCCCAGACCGAGGGCGGCAAGGTGCGGGAGCCGCACGCCCGTGCGTTCGAGCACGTGCCGCAGCGTGTCCGAGCCCTCGTCGCCGTAGCGCGCCGCGTCGGGCAGCGCCCCGGCGCCGCACCCGTCCAGCACGCACACGAACACCCGTGTCATCCGTTCCTCCGTCCGCCGCGAGCCCTCGCGGCCGTCAGTCGTCGTCACCGCGCCGGCGACGCGCGCGAGGGTGCGTCTCCAGGAACACCTCGCGCAGATGGTCGACGGTGACGTGAGTGTACAGCTGGGTCGTGGCCACGTTCGCGTGGCCGAGCATCTCCTGCACGCTGCGCAGGTCCGCCCCCGCAGCCAGCAGGTGGGTGGCGAACGAGTGCCGGAAGGTGTGGGCGCTGGCGGCGCCCAGCATGTCGGCACGCCTGAGCACCCGGCGCAGGATGTAGTCGACTCCCTGACGGGTGAGGGGACGGCCGCGCGCGTTCAGGATGAGCTCCGGGCGGCGGCGACCCTTGAGCAAGGTCCGCCGCCCGTCACTCACGTACCGGCTCACGGCCTTCGCCGCGGCCGATCCCATGGGGACCACCCGTTCCTTGTCCCCCTTGCCGACGCAGCGCACCAGCCCGCCCTCGAGGTCCACGTCGCCGTCGCGCAGACCGAGCAACTCGCTCACCCGCAGGCCGCAGCCGTAGAGAAGCTCGAGCGCTGCGAGGTCTCGCTGACCGAGCGGTCCGGTCGGGACGACCGCCGCCAGGATGCGCTCCATCTCCTCCACCGAGAGCACGCGGGGGAGGTCCTGGGGGCGCTTGGGGGTGCGCAGGAGAGCGGACGGGTCGTCCTCCCGGACTCCCTCACGTACCAGATACGCGTAGAAGGCGCGCACCGCCGCCGTGCGGCGCGCCACGCTCGACGACGCGCCGTCCCCGCCGGGGCCGGAGAAGTAGGCACGGACCTGGGCGGACGTGGCGGCGGACGGCGGCGTGCCGCCCGCCTCGAGCCAGGCGCCGAAGCGCGCCAGGTCGCGCCCGTAGGCCGTCACCGTGTTGGCGCTGAGGCCGCGTTCGTAGCGGACGTAGTCGAGGAACTCGGCGACCAGAGGATCGCTCTGCCCGGCGGGCGGGCTCGCGGGGCCGGTCACGGCGCCGCCCTCGGCCGCTACGCGGCCGTGCCCGCGGCGCGGACCAGACCGGCCGTCATGGCCGCCAGCTCGCCGAGGCGCTCGAGACTCATGTGTTCCTGTGGCGAGTGCGCCTGCTCGAACCCGACGCCGAGCGTGAGCGCCGGCAGCCCGGCGGCGTTGAAGACGTTGGCGTCCGAGCCGCCCCCGCCGGCGACCTCCCGTACCTCGAGGCCGGCATGCTCGGCAGCCCACCGTCCGATGGCCAGGAGCGGGCTGTCCGGCGCGTGCCGGTAACCGCGGAACGCCTCGCGCACGTCGACCTCCACGTCCACGCCCGCGTCCGCCGCGGCGGACGCGGCGGCGTGCACCGTCTCCTCGGCGAGGGCCGCGGCCTTCTCCGGGTCGTGGCTGCGGATCTCGCCGGAGATCGCGCACCGCTCGGCGACGACGTTCGGAGCGGTCCCGCCCCGGACGACGCCGACGTTGGTCGTGCTCTCGTCGTCGATGCGCCCCAGCCGCATCGCGGCCACCGCGTGCGCCGCGGCGGCGATGGCGTTGCGCCCCTGTTCGGGGGCGATGCCGGCGTGCGCCGCCTGGCCGCGGAACTCGACCTCCAGGCGCTTCTTGGTGGGCGCGGCGACGATGAGCGTGCCGGGGGCCCCGTCGCTGTCGAGGACGAAGACGCGGCGCGCCCGCAGCAGCGAGAGGTCGAGCGCCTTGGCGCCCAGGAGGTCGACCTCCTCGCCGGCCGTGAACACGAGCTCCACGTCGCCGGCCGGCGGCGAGGCCGCCAGGTCGCGGGCGAGCGTGAGCAGCGCGGCCACGGCCGCCTTGTCGTCGGCGCCCAGCACCGTGGAGCCGTCGCTGCGCACGACGCCGTCGGCGACGGTCACCTGCGGCAGGCCCGAGACCGGCACCGTGTCCAGGTGCGCGCAGAGCGCGACCGGCTCGGCCTCTCCCCTCCCGACGATGCGCGCCACGAGGTTGCCGCAGCCGCATCCGGTGACGGCGGCGCTGCCGTCCTCATGGACGCCGAGCCCGAGGTCTCCGAGGTACGCGGTGACGGCGTCGGCGACCTCCCGCTCGGCCCCGGTCGGCGACGCGATGCCGGCCAGCCGCACGAAGAGGTCGACGAGCTCCGGGTCTACGCCTTCGCGCACACGTCCTCCAGCTCGTCGTCCCGCTCGCTGCGGAGACGCGAGGCGGCGCCGACGAAGTCGCGGAAGAGCGGCGCCGGACGTGTGGGTCTCGACTTGAACTCCGGGTGGAACTGGGAGGCGACGAACCAGGGATGGTCGGGCAGCTCGCAGATCTCGACCAGTCGTCCGTCGGGCGTGGTGCCGCTGACCCGCAGTCCGGCCTGCTCCAGCACTGGCCGCAGCTCGTTGTTGACCTCGTACCGGTGGCGGTGACGCTCCCAGACCTCGACCTCGCCGTAGGCGGCCTGCGCCTTGGTGCCGCTGATGAGCTTCACGTGCGAGGCGCCCAGGCGCATGGTGCCGCCCATGTCCTCGATGCCCTTCTGCTCGGGCAGAAGGTCGATCACGGGGTACGCTGTGTCTGGGTCGAACTCCGTGGAGTTCGCCCCGTCCATGTCACAGACGCCGCGGGCGAACTCGGCGACGGCGCACTGCATGCCGAGGCACACGCCGAGGAACGGCACCTTGTTCTCGCGGCAGTACCGGATGGCCTCGATCTTGCCCTCGATGCCGCGCTGCCCGAACCCGCCGGGGACGATGACGCCGTCGACGGTGCAGAGTCGCTCGCCCACCGTCTTGGGCGTGAGCTCCTCCGAGTCGATCCACAGGAGGTCGAGCTTGCGACCGTGATGGATGGCAGAATGCTTGAGCGCCTCCCACACGGAGAGATAGGCCTCGTGCAGCTGCACGTACTTGCCGACCAGCGCGATGGTCACCGGCTTCTTGCAGGCGTCGATATGGTCGATGAGCGCCTCCCACTCGGAGAGGTCCGGCGGGCCGACGTCGAGCTGGAGCATCCTCACCACGAGGTCGTCCAGCTTCTCGCGGTGCATGTTGAGGACGACGCGGTAGATGTCGTCGGCGTCGGCCGCCGAGATCACCGCGTCCGGGTCCACGTCGCAGAACAGGGCGATCTTCTCGCGGATGCCCTGCGAGAGCGGGTCCTCGGACCTGGCGACGATGATGTCCGGTTGGATGCCGATCTCGCGCAGCTCGGCCACCGAGTGCTGCGTCGGCTTGGTCTTGGGCTCCCCCACCACGCCGATGATGGGGACCAGCGTCACGTGGATGTAGAGCACGTTCTCGCGCCCCACGTCCTTGCGGAACTGGCGGATGGCTTCGAGGAACGGCAGGCTCTCGATGTCGCCCACCGTGCCGCCCACCTCGGTGATGAGCACGTCGACGTCGGTGAGCTTGGCGAGCCGGTGCACGCGGCTCTTGATCTCGTTGGTGATGTGCGGGATGACCTGGACGGTGCCGCCCAGGTAGTCCCCGCGGCGCTCCTTGGTGATGACGCTGTTGTAGATGCCGCCGGTGGTGACGTTGGAGTCGCGCTGGACGTACTCGTCGAGGAACCGCTCGTAGTGGCCGAGGTCCAGGTCGGTCTCGGCGCCGTCCTCGGTGACGAACACCTCTCCGTGCTGGAACGGGCTCATGGTCCCGGGATCGACGTTGATGTACGGGTCGAACTTCTGGCTCGCGACCCGGAGCCCGCGCTGCTTGAGCAGCCTGCCCACCGACGCCGCCGTGATGCCCTTGCCCAGCCCACTCACGACGCCGCCGGTCACGAAGATGTGCTTGGTCATGCTCCTGGGACCCCCCTGGTGTCTGCCTCGCCGGCCCACACGCAGCCGTCGTCGAACGCTCCGGCCGCACCCACCAGGAGACGCGCCCGGGGCACGACGGACCTGCACAAGACGAGCGAGGGATTTTGTGGGGCCGGAGCCGCGCCCGTTCGAAGTTGACGGGCCGGCACGACGATATGCCCGGCGAGCCCACGGATCACGACGGCAAGTATACCATCGGGCCGAGAGGCAGCAAGGAGCTCGGCCGTCGCGTCAGGGACCCGTGACCGCCCTGGCCAGCAGGCTCTCGGCGTGGCTGCGGGCGGCCGCGTCGTCGGGGGCGGCGCCGAGCATGCGGCAGAGCTCGGCGAGGCGCTCCTCGCCCTCCACCAGCCGGACCACGGTCTCGGTGGTCCCCTCGCGAGGGTCGCTCTCCTTGGCGATCGCGAACTGCCGGTCGGCGAAGGCCGCCACCTGCGGCAGATGCGTGATGCAGAGCACCTGGCGGCGCTCGGCCAGACGACGGAGCCGTTGTCCGAGCGCCGCCGCCGTCACGCCGCCGATGCCTGTGTCGACCTCGTCGAAGATGAGCGTCTCGACGTCGTCGCCGAGCGTGACGAGGCCGCGGATGGCGAGCATCGCCCGCGAGAGCTCGCCGCCCGACGCGGTCTCCCGGAGCGGCCGCGGCGGCACGCCGGGGTTGGCGCCGAAGACGAACTCCACATCGTCGGCGCCCGACGGCGCCAGCGCCGCCCAGCCCTCTCCGCGCGGCGAGACCTCGATGAGGAAGGTCGCGTGCGGCATGGCGAGGCCGCGGAGCTCCGCCTCGATGCGGGCGGCGGCCTCGGGGGCGAGGCGCCGCCGCGCCTCGCTGAGGCGCGCGGCGGCGGCCACGGCCTCGTCCTGCGCCGCCGCCACCCTCGCGACCAGCGACTCCTCGTCGGCGACGAACTCCTCGAGTGCCGCGAGGCGCGACCGCGCTTCGTCCAGATAGGCGAGCACCTCGTCCGCCGATCCCCCGTACTTGCGCATGAGCGTCGTCAGCTTGTCGTGACGGAGCTCGAGCGCGTCGCGATGGGCGGCGTCGACGTCCAGCGAGTCGATGTAGTCGCGCAGCACCGCGGCGACGTCGTCGAGCTCGACGACGAGCGCCGCCAGGCGCTCGGCCGCCGGCGCCAGACTCTCGTCGAGCAGCGCCGCCTCGTCCACGAGGCGCTGCGCGACGCGGACGCCGTCGAGCGCGGCCGATTCCGACTCGCCGGCGAGGAGCGCGAGCGCACCTCCGGTGCGCTCGAGCAGCTTGCCGGCGTGACGCGCGCGCTCCCGCTCGACGGCCAGCCGCTCGTCCTCCCCGGGCTCCACCGCGGCAGCCTCGATCTCGGCGATCTGGTACCGCAGCATGTCGAGCTCGCGCTCGCGGTCGCGCCCGGCGCCGCGCAGGTCGTCGAGCTCACGCGTGAGCTGCCTCGCACGGGCGTACGCCTCGGCGTAGCTGGCCTTGAGCGGCTCGACCTGGTCGGCGGCCGCGCCGTCCAGCAGGTCGAGCTGGCGCTCCAGCTGGAGCAGCCGCGTGTGCTCGAGCTGCCCGTAGAAGGCGAGGCGTCGTCGCAAAGCGTCCTCGACGGCGGCGGCGCTGCTGAGCAGGCCGTCCATGCGGGCCCGCGAGCGGCCGCCGCGCGGGATCTCGCGGGCCACCGCCAGCTCCTCGTCGCCGAGCTCGAAGAGCGCCTGCACGAGCGCCCTGTCGGCGCCGGGCCTGACGAGCTCGTCGCCTCCCTTCTGCCCCAGCAGGAGGCCGATCGCCTGGGCGAGGAGGCTCTTGCCGGCGCCCGTCTCGCCGGTGATGACGTTGAGGCCCGGGGAGAACTCCAGCCGGGCCGCGGCGATGAGGACGAGGTTGTCGATGCTCAGTTCAGCGAGCATCTCGGCGGTCGAAGAGCTTCTCCTCGACGTTCTGGTAGAACGACCCCTCGTTCTGCATGAGGAGCCGCGCGACCTCCCGTCCCGCCGTCACGCGGACGTCGTCGCCGCAGCAGAGCCGGCCGACCACGTCGCCGTCGACGACGACCTCGCACTCCTGCAGCGGCGAGACGTTGCGCGCCGTGATCACGTGGTCCGGGCGCAGGATCACGGGACGGAACCCGAGCGAATGCGGCGCGATGAAGTTGAGCACCAGCACGCCGGCGTTCCACTCCACGATGGGTCCGCCGCACGAGAGGTTGTAGGCGGTGGACCCGGTGGGAGAGGCGATGATGAGCCCGTCGCAGAACATGCGGCCGACGGTGACCCCCGCCACCTCGTACTCGAGCTGCAGGACGTGGCGCGGGGCCACGCGGCTGAGGATGACGTCGTTGACGGCGCTGAAGTGCTCGCCTGCCAGCTGCACGTCCACGGTGAGCAGCTCGACCACGCGGTGGTCGCCCTGCAGGATCGACTCGAGACCCGACTCCCACCCGTCTCGGGGAAGCGAGGCGAGGAAGCCGACGTTGCCGTAGTTGACGCCGAGTGTGGGGACCTGCGTCCCCAGCAGACGGGAGAGACTGCGGAGGATGGTGCCGTCGCCGCCGAAGACCAGGCACAGGTCGACGGCGCGCAGTCCCGCCTCGTCGATGCTGCCGTACCCGAGCGACGCCGCCTGCGGATGCTTGGCGGCCTCGTCCTCGGGCATGACCAGCTCGAGGCCGAGGCGGTCGGCGGCCGCGGCCAGCTGCGCCAGCGCGGCCGCCGTCGCGTCTGACAGGAAGTGGGTGAGCACCGCGACGCGGCGCAGAGGCTCACCCATGCGCCGCCTCCACCGCCGCCGCGACGAGAGCGGCCGGCGGCGGAGCCGCCCCGGCGGCCGCGCCCTGGTCGCTGAAGAGGATGAAGTACTCCACGTTGCCCTTCGGTCCCGGATGCCCCGAGTCGCAGACGCCCTGCACGACGGCGCCCCTCGCCTGCAGCCACTCGGCCACGCGCTCGAGCACCTCGCGATGGACGGCCGGGTCGCGCACGACCCCTCCCTTGCCGACCCGCTCGCGACCGGCCTCGAACTGCGGCTTGACCAGCACGAGGCCTCGGAAGCCCTCGCGCAGGCATTCTAGCACCGGCTCCAGAGCCACCGTCAGGGAGATGAACGAGAGGTCAGCGGTGACGAACGAGGGGCGGAACGGGAGACGTTCGGGGGTCAGGTGCCGGGCGTTCGTGCGCTCGAACACCGTCACCCGCGGGTCCTCGCGCAGCCGCCAGTCGAGCTGCCCATACCCGACGTCCACGGCGATCACCCGCGCCGCCCCTCCCTGCAGGAGCCGGTCCACGAAGCCGCCGGTGGAGCTGCCGAGGTCGAGGCATTCTTCCCCCGACACGTCCATGCCGAGCCGCGCGAGCGCCGTGTCGAGCTTGTCGCCGCCGCGGGAGACGTAGCGGCGGCGCGCGGCGGCGGCCAGCTCGGCGTCGGCGGCGATCTGCGTGCCCGGCTTGTCCACCACCCGCCCGTCGACGGTGACCTCGCCGGCCATGACGGCGGCGCGGGCCTGGGCGCGCGAGGCGAACAGGCCGCGCTCCACGAGCAGCACATCCAGGCGCTCACGCACCGGCCGCTACTCGACGTGGGTGAGCGTGGGCGTCTGGCTGCGAGCCGCGAGCGCGACCGCCTGCGCGGTGAGGCCGAGGTCGGCGAGCACGCGTGCCCTGTCGCCGTGGGGGACGAACGCGTCCGGCAGGCCGAGGCGCACGACCTCCGTCGCACCGCCGACCGCCTCGAGGACGGCGCTGCCGAAGCCCCCGGCGAGGGTGTTCTCCTCGACGGTGACGATCCGCCCGTGGCCTGCGGCGAGCCGCTGCAGGAGCTCCGTGTCCAGCGGCTTGACGAAGCGCGCGTCGACCACCGTCGGCGTCACGCCCTCGGCGGCGAGCAGCTCCGCCGCCTCCCGGGCGAGGCCGACGCCGGTGCCGACGCCGACGAGCGCGACGTCGACGCCCTCCTGGAGCACCACGCCGCGGCCGAGGGCGACCGGCTCGATCTCGGGGAGCGGGCTGAAGGGCGCGGCGAGACCGCGCGGGTAGCGGACCGCCGCGGGCCCGTCCAGGGTCAGCGCGGTGGCGAGCATCCTCTGCAGCTCCTCCTGACTGGACGGAGCCATGACCGTCATCCCGGGGATGACGCGAAGGAAGGAGAGATCGAAGCCGCCGTGGTGCGTGGGGCCGTCGTCGCCGACGAGGCCGGCCCTGTCGACGGCGAACGTGACCGGCAGGCCCTGCAGACCGACGTCCTGCATCAGCATGTCGAAGGCGCGCTGCAGGAACGTCGAGTACAGGGCGACCACCGGGCGCATGCCGCCGATGGCGAGGCCGGCGGCGAAGACGGCGGCGTGCTCCTCGGCGATGCCGACGTCGTAGAAGCGGTCGGGGAACCGGCGCTCGAAGGCCTCGAGACCGGTGCCCTGCGTCATGGCGGCGGTGATGGCGACGATGCGCTCGTCGCACTCGGCGAGGCGCACCAGCGCCTCGCCGAACGCCTCCGTGTACGTCGTCCCGACCGCCGGCGCCTTGCGCTCTCCGTTGCCGATGTTGAACGGCCCGGTGCCGTGGAAGGCATCAGGCCGGGCCTCCGCCGGCTCGTAGCCCTTGCCCTTGATGGTCTTGACGTGCACGACCACCGGCCGCCGGGTGTCGATCGCCTGCCTGATGCTCTCGCGCAGCGCGTGCATGTCGTGGCCGTCGACCACGCCGATGTAGGCGAAGCCGAGCTCCTCGAACAGCATGCCGGGCACCAGGAACGCCTTCATCGACCCCTTGACGTCCTTGCCCAGCCGGTAGGCCTGACGGCCGATGGCGGGGATCTTGGCGACGCCGTGCTCGAGGTCCTCGCGGAGCCGGGTGAGCGTGGGGTCCAGCCGGATGCGGTTGAGGTAGAGCTGCAGCGCCCCGACGTTGGGGCGGATCGACATCTCGTTGTCGTTGATGACGACCACCAGCGGCGTACGCAGGTGACCGGCCTGGTTGAGGGCCTCGAAGGCGACCCCGCCCGTGAGGGCGCCGTCGCCGAGCACGCAGACGACGTTGCCGTCCCCCTCTCTGGCCAGACGCTGGGCCTCGACGAGGCCGAGTCCGTAGCTGATGGAGGTCGAGGCGTGACCCGTGCCGATCACGTCGTGCGGCGACTCGTCACGGTTGGGGAACCCGGAAAGGCCGCCGTACTGCCGGATCGTCCCGAACCGGTCACGGCGGCCCGTGAGCAGCTTGTGCGCGTAGCATTGGTGGCCGACGTCCCACACGACGCGGTCCCGGGGGCTGTCCAGCACGCTGTGGAGCGCGACGGTGAGCTCGACGGTCCCCAGGCTGGCGGCGAGGTGGCCGCCCGTCTCGCTGACGCAGGAGAGGATGGTCTCGCGGACCTCGCCCGCCAGCAGCGTCAGTTCGCGCTCGGAGAGTTGTCGGAGGTCGGCGGGGTCTGAGATCTTGTCCAGATACCGCATCGTCACCGGAGTATAGCACCGGGCCTTGCGGCGCCTCGCCGGGCCCGCCGTGGTCGCGACGGACGCGGGGCCGCGGCTGTGGCGGCGCCGCGCACGCTCTCGGGAGCGGCGCCTGCGGCGCCGCCGTCAGCGGCGACGATCGTGGATGAAGCCCGTCACCGCCGCGAGGTCGGCGGTGTCGCCGGGCAGCCTGCCGAGCAGCTCCCGTGCCCGCGCCTCGGACTCGTCGGAGAGACGCATGGCCTCCTCCATGCCGAAGCGGGAGACGTAGGTGACCTTGTCCAGCGCCCGGTCCTTGCCGACGCTCTTGCCGAGCTCGTCCTCGGCGCCCGTCTCGTCGAGGATGTCGTCGACGATCTGGAAGAGCAGGCCGAGCTCGGCGGCGAAGGCGCGGTACGGCTCCACGTCCTCCGCGCCGCTCAGCAGGGCGCCGCAGACCACGGCCGCCTGGATGAGGCGGCCGGTCTTGAGCGCGTGCAGCACGCGCAGGTCGTCGTCCGCGTCCGCCTCGCCGGCCACGTCCATGTACTGGCCGCCGACCATGCCCTGCACGCCGGTGGCCGCGGCGATCTCCGCGAGCGCGGCCGTCACGGCGGCGCAGCCGCCGGGCTGCCGCCTCAGCACCAGGTTGAACGCCTCCGCGAAGAGCCCGTCGCCGGCCAGGATGGCCACGTCCTCCCCGAAGGCGACGTGGCAGGTCGGCCGGCCGCGGCGCAGCGTGTCGTCGTCGATGGCCGGCAGGTCGTCGTGGATCAGCGAGTACGTATGGATGAGCTCGAGCGCCGCCGCCGTGGGCAGTACGCTGACCGGGTCGGCGCCACGTCCGCGGGCGGTGGCGAGCGTGAGCACCGGGCGGATGCGCTTGCCGCCGGCCAGGAGCGAGTACCGCATGGCCTCGACGAGGCGGACGGCGCGATGGTCGACGCCGAAGTCGAGCCCCTCCAGGTAGTCCTCGACGAGGGCGAGGAGGTCGGCCGGGTATCCGTTCGCGGTCGCGGAGCTCACGGCCGCGGCCTCACCCGGCCACGCGGCCGAGCTGCTCCAGCAGCCTGCCCGCTTCTTCGACCTGCTCGGTGGCGTGTTCGAGCAGCGTCATCTCCACCTCGGCGGACGACGAGGCGGCGAGCCGCGACTCCAGCTCGCCGAGCTGCTCGACGATCTCGTTGAGCCGCGCCAGGACCTGGTCTCGCGTCAGGTCGAGGCCCTGCTGCTGTCCGTCAGCCATCCTCACCCTCCCCGTCGGGCCGCACCACACCGCCGAGCACGCCGTTCACGAACGCGCCGGCCTCGTCGGTGGAGTAGCGCTTGGCGAGCCGGACAGCCTCGTCGATGGCGACCTCGGGGGGCGTCGTCCCCGTCGTGATCTCCCACACGGCCAGCCGCAGGATGCTGCGCTCCAGAGGAGCGATGCGGTCCAGCGGCCAGTCCCTGGCGTGCGCCTCCAGGACGTCGTCGATCTGCGGTCTGTCTCTGAGCACGCCGGCGACCGCCTTGATGGTGAAGTCGTCCGGCGCATACCCCTCGCGGAGCCGCTGGCCCTCGACCAGCTCGGCCATCGAGAGCTGGGTCACCTCGGTCTGGTAGAGCAGGAAGACCGCGTCGCGGCGCGCCTGCTTGCGACTGGGACCGCCGGCCACGCGTCCAGGCTGCTCCCCCGCCTCAGGCGGGCTCGATGGCGAAGAGCGGCTGACCGTACTGCACCGTCTCGCCGTTCTCCACGAGGATCTCGCGGATCACGCCGTCCACGTCGGCGGTCAGCTCGTTCATCATCTTCATCATCTCGAGGATGCAGAGCGTCTGGCCGGCCTCGACCTGGTCGCCGACCTCCACGAAGGCGGGCAGCTGCGGCGAGGGCGACCGGTAGAAGGTCGCGACCCACTTCGACTTGACCAGGTGGTAGCCGTTGGCGCCGTCGTCGGCGGCCGAAGGGGGTGCGGCAGAGGCGGCCGCCTGAGCCGCCGGGGCCGGGGCGGCCGCCTGAGGAGCCGGAGCGGCCGCGGCCGCCGGCTCCGCCCCGCCCTTGCGCACCGTGACCTTGATGTCGCCCTCCTCGACCACGACCTCGTCGACCTCGCTCTCCTCGATCATGCCGAGGATGTCCCTGACGCGGTCGGCCGTCTGCTCGAGCAGCGCCGCCCCCGGCTGCGAGGGCAGGTAGCGGTCGTGGATCTGGAACACGTCCGACTCGGGGCCGACGTGGTGCCGTTCGAGATAGACGCGCGCCGTCTGCGGGAACAGCGCGTAGGTGAGGAGGTCCTCCTCGCTGCGGGCGAGGTCGCCGATCTCGTCACGGTAGTCCTCGAGCGTCTCGTCGATGAGGTCGGCCGGCCGCACGCCGATCGGCTCCTCTCCCTCGAGCACGCAGGTGAGCACCTCCCTGGAGACCGGACCCGGCGCCGCACCGTACTTGCCGCGCAGATACTGCTTCATCTCGTCGGGCACGATGTGCCAGCGGCGGCCTGACAGCACGTTGAGCACGGCCTGGGTCCCGACGATCTGGCTCATCGGCGTGACGAGCGGCGGGAACCCGATCTCGGCACGCACGATGGGGATCTCCTCGAGCACCTCGGGCAACCGGTCGAGGGCGTTCTGCTCCTTGAGCTGGCTCTCGAGGTTGCTGATCATGCCGCCCGGTACCTGGTGCGAGTACACCTGCATGTGGGTGAGCGAGGTGACGCCGCGGTCCCAGCCGCCCTCCTGGCGGACCTTCTCGAAGTACTTGGCCATGTCGAACAGCTTCTCGAGATCGAGGCCGCTGTCGTACGGGGAGCCGGTGAGCGCGGAGACGACCATCTCGGTGGCCGGCTGCGAGTTGCCGAAGGCGAGAGGGACGGTGGCCGAGTCGATCACGTCGACGCCGGCCTCGATGGCCTTGAGGTAGGTCATCGGGGCGAGGCCGCCGATGTAGTGACAGTGCAGCTGGATGGGCACGGTGAGCTCGGCCTT
>JAAZAR010000107.1 GCA_012514235.1 Actinomycetota bacterium | reverse complement strand
GCGTCCGGCCCGCGCCGCGACGATCGGCCTTCCGGCTTCGGATCGGCGGCCGCGCGGCCGCCGAGCTGAGCGAACAGGTGTGCGCTCACGCACAACATGGCGGTCCGATCCGGACCGCTCGCCCTTTTCAGCGGCCGGCGCCGGTCCGTTCTGGAGGGCGGCGACTGCCTGGAGCCGACGACGCGACCTGCGACGTGCGGCGTTCGTGCGCGTGTCGCGGTGTCGCCGCGTGTCGCGCATGTCACGCGGCGTTCCGTCACCGCCGCCGTCCGGGGAGTGCACACTCGCGACGCCCATCACCTGCGGTCTGCGTCGCCTCCATGGGGAAGCGGGTGAGCTGTGACCTGGATCTGGAGTGGCCGGGGCGTCTTCGAGTGCTACTTTACATAACGGAGATTATCGCGCGTTCTATCGCAAGCCTGTGGAGAGCTGGTGCTCGTCTTGGACGTGGCGCGCGACGTCCGCGTGGACTGGGCTACCAGCGACGCCCGAGGTACTGCGGCGACGACGGCATCTCCCTGACGCACGCGCTCAGGAACTCCGCCACCGGCGGCCGCACGTCGGCCGACTGCAGCTCGAACTCGCTGAGAAAGCGCGCGCTCAGGACCTTGTCGTCGTGCGGTTCCGGCGGCCCGTCGACCGGCGCCGAGACCTCGAAGATCAGGTGCACGACGTGTTTCGCGTACTCCGGGTCCGGTGAGATCGACTCGACGATCGCCACGAGGCGCTGGACGCCGACGCGCAGGCCGAGCTCTTCCTGGAGCTCGCGGCGGAGCGCGTCGGAAAGCGTCTCGCCGAACTCGACGCCGCCGCCCGGCAGGAGCCAGTAGCGGTCCTCGTCTCTCCCCTGCTCTACCATCAAAATACGACCCTCGTGGACGAGAAGACCTCCGACGCGAAGAGTAGGGTTGCGCTCCTCATGCTGCTCGGTCATCGGGTCCTCCCCCCCGTGCCGCTCGACCCGAATCCTCTCTCACCCCGGTGGGTGTCGTCCAGGCTTTCCACGACGGAGAGGCTCACCGGCGTGAGCGGGAGAAACAGGAGCTGGGCGATGCGGTCCCCGGCGGACACCCGGAACGTCGCCTCGCGGTCGGTGTTCAGGAGGATGATGCGGATCTCGCCCCTGTAGCCGGGGTCGATGAGCCCCGGTGCGTTGACGATCGAGATGCCGTGCCTGGATGCCAGCCCGGAGCGCGGGAGTGTGAGCGCGGCCAGGTGAGGCGGCAGACCCAGGGCGATGCCGGTGCCGACGGTGGCGCGGGACAGCGGCGGCAGCACGGCGTCCTCCGCCGCGCAGAGATCCCAGGCGGCGTCGTGCTCGTAGGCGCGTTCGGGGAGCCGGGCCGCGGGCGTGAGCAGGCGCACGGGGACCGGCAGGCCGTCCGTGGGTGCGGCCTGCCGGGGATCAGCCATGCGGATCCTCGTCAGGGCTGCGCTCGTCGTCCTCCTCGGCGAGCTCCTCGTCCGGGAGCTCCGGCTCCAGGCGGAAGCGGGCGTAGCGCCCGGCTTCGGCGGCGGGCAGCCGGGCCTCGAAGACCACTCCGTCGGGCGTGTGTTCCTCGTGCACGTCGCTGGCGACGCCGCGCAGGCGGTGCATCTCCCGCGCCTCGGTGTACGGGAACAGCAGGCGCACCGGCCGGAGGGCCCGGTCGAAGAAGCGTGCGAGCCGCTCCTGGAGGTCGTCGAGACCGACGCCCTTGGCGGCGGCGACGAACACGGCCTCCGGGTACAGGGCCCGAAGGCGGTGCAGCTTGGCCTCGTCGACCTTGTCGATCTTGTTGAAGACGACGATCTGGGGCGCCGTGCTGCCGATCCTGTGGAGCACGTCGGCCACCGTCTTCTCGCGGACGGCGATCTCAGGGGCCTCCAGGCTTGCGTCCGCGACGACGAGCACGACGTCGGCGAGCGTCGTCTCCTCGAGCGTGCTCGCGAAGGCGTCGACCAGCTGGTGCGGCAGCTTGCGGATGAACCCGACCGTGTCGGTGAGCACGTAGTCGCGATCCCGGTAGCGGAAGCTGCGAGAGGTCGGGTCCAGCGTCTCGAACAGACGGTCCTGGACGGACACGTGCGCATCGGTGAGGGCGTTGAGCAGCGTGGACTTGCCGGCATTGGTGTAGCCGGCGAGGGCGATGAGCGGCACGCCGGTGCGCAGGCGGCGCGCACGCTGCGTGCGTCTCGTGCGCGCCATCTGCTCGATGCGGCGGCGGAGGGTCTGGATGCGCCGCCGCACCACGCGCCTGTCGACCTCGAGCTTGGTCTCGCCGGGGCCGCGCATGTCGACGCCGGCTCCCAATCGGCTCATCACGAGCCCCTTGCCCCGCATGCGCGTGAGCTCGTACTCGAGCTGGGCGAGATGCACCTGCAGCGTGCCCTCGAGTGAGTGCGCGTGCTTGCTGAACACGGTGAGGATGAGCTCGGTCCGGTCCAGCACGTCGGCATCGACCGCGTCGAGTACCGCCGCCACCTGCGCCGGCGTGAGGTCGTCCTCGCAGACGGCGACGGCGGCCTGGTTCTCGGCGATGGCGGCCTTGAGCTCGCTCATCTTGCCCTTGCCCAGATACGAGTGCGGGTTGGGCACCTCGCGGTGCTGGATCACGTCCGCGACCCACTCCATGTCCGCCGAGCGGAGGAGTTCCTTGATCTCGGCGAGCGCCTCGTCCTCGCCGGGCTCGCCGTGGCCGCCGGGGACCACGGCGAACACGACCGTGCGCGGGCGCACCTGGGTCGCGCCGGTGTCGAGGATCTTCTCGGCGCTCACCGGCACACCCGACCTTCGTCCTTGGCGGCTGCTAGAGGCGTACGCGCTCCTCGATGCGCCGCACGGCCTCTTCGAGACGCTCGTCCGGCACCGTGAGTGACAGGCGCACGTAGCCCTCGCCGGAGGGGCCGTAGGCGGCCCCCGGCGTCACGACGACGTCGGCCTGCTCCAGCACCTGCTGCGTGAAGCTCGCCGAGGTGTAGCCATCGGGCACGGGCACCCACAGGTAGATGGTTCCCTTGGGCGGCTCCACGTGCATGCCGACCGTGCGCAGCGCCGCCACCAGCAGGTCGCGGCGGCGCCGGTAGACGCGGCACATCTCGCGCACGCTCTCCTGGGACCCGCCGAGCGCCGCCGCGGCGGCGCGCTGCACCGCTCCGAACATGCCCGAGTCGAGATTCGTCTTGAGACGCCAGTACGCGTCGACGATCTCGGGGTCGCCGACGATCGCCCCGGCGCGCCAGCCGGTCATGTTGTAGCTCTTCGACAGGCTGAAGATCTCGACGCCGACCTCGGAGGCTCCCGGCGTCGCCAGGAAGCTCGGCGCCACGTAGCCGTCGTAGGTGATGTCGGCGTAGGCGTTGTCGTGGACCACGACGATGTCGTTGGCCTTGGCGAAGGCGACCAGGCGGGGGAAGAAGTCGTCCTCGATCACCGCCCCCGTCGGGTTGTTCGGGTAGCTCACGAAGACCATCTTGGCGTTCTCGAGCGTCTCCTGCGGGATCGCCTCGAGATCGGGCTGGAAGCCCAGCTCCGGCACGAGGGGCAGGTTGACGGCGGTCGCGTCGGCGAGCATGGGGCCGGTGACGTACACGGGGTACCCGGGATCGGCGGCCAGGGCCACGTCGCCCGGGTCGAGCAGCACCTGGCAGATGTGGGCGATGCCCTCCTTGGCGCCGAGCAGGGGCACGATCTGCGAGGCCAGGTCGAGCGTGACCCCGAAGCGCGAGGCGTAGAAGCCTGCGACCGCCTCGCGGAAGCCCGTCTCGCCCCGGTTGCTCGGGTACTGGTGCGTCGCCGGGTCGGCGGCGCCCTCCGCCAGGGCCGCCACGACGTGCGGCGGCGTCGGCAGGTCCGGATCGCCGATGCCGAGGCTGATGACGTCGATGCCGGCCGCCGTGCGCTCGGCGATCTCACGCTCGATGGCGGCGAACAGGTACGGCGGCAGCGTCCTCACGCGTTCTGCGATTCGCATGGTCCTCCAGATCCCTCGGGGCGTTGCGTCGTGGCCGGGCCTAGTCGAGATGGGCCAGGAACTCCAGCGAGAGGTCGCCGTGGAAGATCTCCTCGGCCGGCCCGGTCATGTGCACGCGCCAGTCCGGCGCGACCTCCACGACCAGCTTGCCGCCGGGGAGCTCCACGGTGACCGGGCTCGTGCACTGCCCCGTCTTGACGAGCGCGACGGCGGTGGCCGTCGCGCCGGTGCCGCAGGCCCGGGTCTCCCCCACGCCGCGCTCCCAGACCCGGAGCTTGGCCTCGTGCTCGCCGAGCACCTTGACGAACTCGACGTTGGCCTTGCGCGGGAAGTACCGGTGCTCCTCGATCATCGGGCCGATCTCGTGCAGCGGCACGAGCTCGAGCGGCCACGGCGACTGGATGACGGCGTGCGGGTTGCCGACGTCGACGAAGGTGAACGTGAAGCTGCGGCCGGCGGCGTGCAGCGACTCCTCTACGCACTCGCCCTCGAACCCGACGAGCTTCTCGCCGCCGAACCGGGCGATGCCCATGTCCACGGTGACCTGGTGGTCCTCCCGGATCCTCGGGACGATCTCGCCGGCGGGCGTGTCGAGGTAGACGGTGTCACCCTCGATCAGGCCCTCCATCTTGAGTTTGCGCGCCACCATGCGCACGCCGTTGCCGCACATCTCGGCCTCGCTGCCGTCCGGGTTGAAGATGCGCAGCGGGAAGCGTCCCTCAGCGGACTGCTCCCCGATGAGCAGGATGCCGTCCGAGCCGACGCCCACGTTGCGGTCGCAGAGCAGACGGGCTCGCTCAGGTGTGAGCTCGAACGGAAGCTCCTCCACGTGGAGGACGATGTAGTCGTTGCCGAGGCCCTGCCATTTGGAGAACCGGACCTTGCCGAGACCCTGCCACTGAGGCTGCACGGATCATGACCCCCTCTGAAGCGGAAAGCGCGGCGGGCCGCGCGTGCCGGAATCGAAATCCTACCACGGTGCGCGTCGGATGAGGCGGCGGACGCGGGCTGGGTCCGCCTCAGATGAGGCTGAGTACGTGCCGGGCGACGGCGTCCGGCGGCCGGCCGGAGGCCGGCACCCGGACGGCGTCCGGGAGCTTGCGCATCCAGGTGAGCTGGCGGCGCGCCAGGGCGCGCGTGCGCGCCTTCATGCGCGCCGCCGCCTCGGGCAGCGCGAGCTCGCCGTCGAGGACGGCGCAGAGCTCGCGCACGCCGATCGCCTGGGCCGCGGTGCGTGAGAACGGCCCCGCGGCCCTCGCCGCGGCGATCTCGTCCAGCGCCCCCGCCGCCAGCATCTGGTCCACGCGGCGCTCGATGCGCTCGACGAGCGCCGCCCGGTCGTCGCCGGGGTCGAGGGCGAACAGCCGGTGTCCGTAGCGGCCCCGGCTGCTCCACAGCTCGCCCGTCTGAGCGGGTTCGCCGGCGGCCTCCAGGGACTCGAGGGCGCGCACCACCCGCCGCCCGTTGCGCAGGTCCGTGCGGGCGGCGACGTCCGGCGCGCGCCTCCGGAGCTCGGCGACGAGCTCGTCCGGCGCGCGCTCCCAGCGCGCCTCGAGGGCGCGCCGCCGCGCTTCGTCGGGCGCGCCGCCGAAGCCGAGGTCGCCGAGCACCGCCCGCAGGTAGAGGCCGGAGCCGCCCTCGACGACCACGGGCCGGCCGGCGCCGACGAGCCCGTCGATCACGTCGTGCGCGCGTGCCGCGAACTCCGCGACGGTGAGCTCGTCCTGCGGAGCGGCCCACCCCACGAGATGGTACCGGGCGCGCCGGAGCGACTCGGCGTCCGGCTGATTGGTGACGATCGGGAGCCCCGCGTAGACCTGCATGGAGTCGGCGACGACGATGTCGGCGCCGAGCAGGCCGGAGAGCTCCAGGGCCACGTCGCTCTTGCCGAGGGCGGTCGCGCCGAAGAGCGCGACCACCGGCGGGGCGTCAGCCATCCACGAGCTCCCCGGACCGCTCCTCCTCCGGCACGGGTCGCCCTGCCGGTAGCGGGTCACGAGGAAGCGGCGCACGTCGTAGGACTGGCCGGGCGCGATGCCGGCCTTCTGGAGGGCGATGTCGACCTGGGCCTCGACCGTGTCGATGCCTTCGAGCGCCGGCAGGAGGACGCCGCGGCGCAATCCGGCCTCCACGATCACCCCGTACACGTGCGGGTCCAGATCGGCGGTCGTGCAGGGTTCACTGGGGCTGAGCACGTCGACGGAGCACGTGAGCGCCTCGAGCTCGTCCGGCGCAACCGGCGGGAAGCGTGGGTCGCGCAGGGCCGAGGAGTGCGCGTTGCGGGCGATCTCGCGCCCGAGCGAAGGCTCTGCGGGCTCCAGCGTGCCGATGCAGCCGCGCAGCTCTCCGTGCTCCTTGAGCGTCACGAAGCAGGCCGCCCGGCGCTGGTAGAGCGGGTCGCCGGGCGGCCCCGGTGCCCGATGTCCGTTCAGGTACGCGGCGACGCACTCGAGCGCGTAGTCGGCCGGGCCGCAGACGCCGTACGGCTCCGGCGTCATGCCTCGGCGTCCGCCGCCGGACGGGGGCCGAAGCGCGCCACGAGGTAGCCGACGCCGAACGGCCCTTCGTAGCTCAGGATCTCGGGCTCGATGAGGGCGTCGTCCCCTAGGAAGCCGCCGAGCGCGACGAAGCTGCGCAGGCCGCACTCGGCGGCGCCGTCGAGCAGCACCGGCTCGATGCGGGTGAGGGCCGGGAAGTCGCCCACGCTGAGCAGGCTGACGATCTCGTCGTCGAACAGCTTGCCGCGAGGGTCGTAGGGCGCCGGCGCGCCGTGGACGAGCGCGTGCGAGAGGTCGCCGGAGGCCAGGAAGAGCGTGTCGCGGCCGAGCTCCTCCGCACAGCGGCGGACGAGCTGGCCAAGCGTGCGATGCTCGGCATAGGGTCCCACCACGGAGAGGCTGACGATCCTGTCGGGGTTCATGAAGCTGAGCGGGACCAGCACCCCCCAGTCGAGCACGTCGCCGTCGTCCGGGACGAGGCTCAGCTTGCGGTAGTCGCCGGCGAGGGCGAGCAGCAGTTCGGCGAACTGCACGTCGTTGTCGTAGCTGAAGGAGGCCTCCGGGCAGCGGAAGCGGCCGAAGTCGCCGTGCAGCCGCGGAGCCGTCTTGACGGCATGGGAGGAGCCGAAGTCGTCGGCGTGCGGGGAGATGACGACGATCGTCTCGGGGGAACCGACCGACGCCGCGAGCCGCTCCATCGCCGAGACCGTGGACGCGATCTTGTTGCGGGCCGTCCCGCCGACCTCGGGGATGAGCAGCGGAGGGTGCGGGCAGATGCAGCCTTGCATGACATACCTCCTGGTCGCCGGCTCAGACCGTGACGCCGCGCAGCGTGGTGGAGGTCGCAGCGGTCACTTCCACGGTCACTATAGCACCGGGCTCTGCGGCGCCCGAGAGGTTGACCGTGACGTTCTGCCGCGTCCGGCCGCGGCGCAGGCGGCCGTCCCGGCTGGCGCCCTCCACGAGGACCTCCGTGCGGCGACCGACCCAGGCCTGTCGTGAGGCGAGCGCCTGCCGCTGCGTGAGGTCGATGAGGCGCTCGACCCGCTTGCGGCGGACCTCCGGCGGCACCTGGTCGGGCAGGTCGGCGGCGGCCGTGCCCTGGCGCGGCGAGAAGACGAACGTGAACGCCGCGTCGAAGGCCGCCTCCCGCACCAGCTCGAGCGTCTGCTCGAAGTCCTGCTCGGTCTCGCCCGGGAAGCCGGCGATGAGGTCCGTGGTGAGACTGACGTCGGGGACGGCGGCGCGGAGCGCCCGGACGCGGTCCAGGTACTCGACAGACGTGTAGCCGCGCCGCATGCGGCGCAGGACGCGGTCCGACCCCGCCTGGGCCGGGAGGTGGACGTGCTCGCACACGCTGGGGAGCTCGGCGACGGCCGCCACGAGGTCGTCGCCGAGGTCCTTGGGGTGAGAGGTCATGAAGCGGATGCGCTCGAGGCCCTCCACGGCGTCGAGCTCGCGGAGCAGCCCCGCGAAGCTCGGCGCCGCCTCTCCCCCGCCGTGCAGGTCGCGACCGTAGGCGTTGACGTTCTGGCCGAGAAGGGTGACCTCGCGCACGCCGTCGGCGACCAGCCCCTGGACCTCAGCGACGATCTCGTCGACCGACCGGCTGCGCTCGGGACCGCGCACGTACGGCACGATGCAGTACGAGCAGAAGTTGGTGCAGCCGCTCATGACCTGCACCCACGCCTGGAAGGGCCGCTCGCGTCGGGCGGCGAGCCGCCCGCTGAGGTGCGGCCCGTCCTCGAAGAAGCCGGCGGGGCTCGCGCCGGCCGGCTCCACCGCCGCCTCGAGCAGGTCCGGGAGGCGGTGCAGGTTCTGCGGGCCGAGCGCGCCGTCCACGAACGGGAAGCGGGCGAAGAACTCCGCCTGCTCGGCCTGGGGCAGGCAGCCGGTGACGAGGACTACGCGCGAGGGGTCCTCGCGCTTGAGTCTCGCCGCTGTACCGAGGTGCCCGGCCAGGCGGTCGTCGGCGCTCTTGCGCACCGTGCAGGTGTTGTAGACGAGCACGTCGGCGTCGTGCGGCTCGTCCGCGCGCTCCAGGCCGCGGGCCTCGAGAAGCGCGCGGATGCGCTCGGCGTCGTGCTCGTTCATCTGGCAGCCGAACGAGCGGATATAGTAGCGGCCCTGCATGCGATCCGGTCCCATCAGGCGTGGCGGCGTGGGCGGCTGTGCCGCCCCCGCCGCCACGCCTACTTGGCGATGTCGACGGCCCGGCTCTCCCGGATGACCGTGACGCGGATCTGACCCGGGTAGTCGAGCTGGTCCTCGATGTCGCGCGCGATCTCGTGGGCGAGCAGGGCGGTGGCGTCGTCGTCGATCTCACCCGGCTTGACCATGACCCGCACCTCGCGGCCGGCCTGCATGGCGAAGCACTTCTCAACACCCTTCTTCGCCTCGGCGATCTGCTCCAGCGACTCGAGGCGCTGGATGTAGTTCTCGAGCGACTCCCGGCGGGCGCCCGGACGGGCGGCGCTGATGGCGTCGGCCGCCTGGACGAGCACGGCCTCGACGGTCTGCGGCTCCACGTCCTGGTGGTGAGCCTGGATGGCGTGGCAGACGCTCTGGGACTCCTTGTACTTCTTGCAGAGCTGCTGCGAGATCTCGGCGTGCGAGCCGTCGACCTCGTGGTCCACCGCCTTGCCGATGTCGTGCAGGAGGCCGGCGCGCTTGGCGATCTTGACGTTGGCGCCGAGCTCGGCGGCCATGATGCCGGCCAGGTGCGCGACCTCGACGGAGTGGTTGAGGACGTTCTGGCCGTAGCTCGTGCGGTACTTGAGGCGCCCGAGGACCTTGACCAGCTCGGGCGCCACCCCGTGCACGTTGGTGTCGAAGCAGGCCTGCTCGCCGGCTTCTTCCATGGCGGCCTCGACCTCCGCCTTGGCCTGGTTGTACGTCTCCTCGATGCGCGCCGGGTGGATGCGCCCGTCGGCGATGAGCTTGGAGAGCGTGAGGCGGGCGGTCTCGCGACGCACGCCGTCGAACCCGGAGAGGACGACTGCCTCCGGCGTGTCGTCGATGATGAAGTCGATGCCGGTGATGTTCTCGAGGGTGCGGATGTTGCGGCCCTCGCGACCGATGATCCGGCCCTTCATGTCGTCCGACGGGAGATTGACGACGGAGACCGTCGTCTCGGCCACGTGGTTGGCCGCCGTGCGCTGGATGCTGAGCGAGAGGATGTTGCGGGCGCGCCGGTCCGCCTCGCGGCGCGCCTCCTCCTCGATCTGGCGCACGAGCTTCGCCATCTCATGCCGCGCCTCGTCCTCAGTCTGCTTGAGGAGCATCTCCTTGGCCTGGGCGGCGCTCAGGCCGGAGATGCGCTCGAGCCGGGCCATCGCCTCGGCGTGCGCGCCGTTCACCTCGTCGGAGAGCCGCTGGCTGTTGGCGTCGCGGTCGCGGATCGACTGCTCGCGCCGGTCCTGCTCGGCGGCACGCGCGTCGATGGCCTCCTCCCGCTGGAGGATGCGCTGCTCCGCCTTGTTGAGCTCGTCGCGCCGGTCGCGCAGCTCGGCCTCGACCTCGCTGCGTACCCGGTGGACTTCTTCTTTGGCTTCGAGGCGCGCCTCCTTGAGGATCGTGTCCGCCTCGCGGCGCGAGTCCTTGAGCATGCGCTCGGCCTCGCGCTCGGCCCCGGCGAGCTTGCTCGAGGCGAGGTTGCGGCGGACGACGTAGCCCACCGCGATCCCCACCGCGAGTCCCACCAGGATGTACACCGCTGTCATCATGTTGTCTTTCCCTTCGCAGGTCGCGCGGCACGAAAAAGGCCGGGCAACGCGCCCGGCCTGTGCCACGCTCGCACGTGCACCGCGATACTTCGATCCAGCTGTGGGTACGTCCAGGGGTCGGGACGGATCACCGTAGTGGCAAACCTCCCGAATCTCTCATCGTCGACCCCTGGTTGATCGGTTCAGCCTGTTCGGCGCCCGAGCGCCGTCTGTATCGCCATGCAAGAGCGAGAGTGGAATACACAAAGCACGCGCACACGTCGCGTGGCCCGATGGTACGTTACCGCGACTCGCCCCGTCAATTCGGCCGCGCGGACGGATCCTCCGACCAGATGCGGACGGCCGCGAACGCGACCGACGTGGAGTAGCCGCGCCGCTCCAACGCCTGGAAGGCGCGCCGGCGGGCCGCCTCGAGCGGCGGCTCCGGCGCGCCCCGCTTGCGCAGCACGGCGAGGGCGCGGTCGAGCTCGTCGTCCTCGCCCGCGCCTCGCAGGGCGTCGTCGATATCGTGCGGGGCGACGCCCAGCTGTCGCAGGCCGCGGCGGATGCGCTCCTCCCCCCAGCCGGCCAGACGTCGCTTGTCCGCCGCGTAGCCGCGCGCGAAGGCGGCGTCGTCGAGGAGGCCGTCGGCCGTCAGGCGCTCCAGCGCCTCGCTCACGGCGGCCTCGTCGTGGTCCTTGGCGAGCAGGCGCCGGCGCAGCTCCTCGCGGCTCCTCGCCCTGTGTCCGAGCAGCCGGTAGGCATCACCCATGACCCGCTCGGCCGATGCGGCGGCGCGGACCGCCGCGAGGTCGTCGTCGGTCAGCTCGCGACCCTTGAACAGGCGCCAGCGCGCGACGAGCGACTCGCTGATGACGCACACGTACTCGTCGTCGACGTGGAGCGCCACTCCCCTGCGGCGAGTGGCGCGCAGGGCGGTGACGACGGGCACTAGGCCGGCAGGACTTCCCCGGTGACGGGATCGACGCCCGCCGGGGCATCGGCGGCGGCGGCGCTGCCCGGCAGACCGGCCTTGAGGCGGATCTGCGCCTCGATGGCGTCGGCGATGTCCGGGTTCTCCCTGAGGAAGGTCTTGGCGTTGGCCCGGCCCTGGCCGAGGCGCTCGTCGTTGTAGCTGTAGAACGCGCCGCTCTTGGCGACGACGTCGTACAGCACGCCGAGGTCGAGCAGCGTGCCCTCGCGGGACACGCCCTGCCCGTACATGATGTCGAACTCGGCCTGCTTGAACGGCGGCGCGACCTTGTTCTTGACGACCTTGACGCGCACGCGGTTGCCGACCGCCTCGGTGCCGTCCTTGAGCGTCTCGATGCGGCGGATGTCGAGCCTGATGGTGGCGTAGAACTTGAGCGCCTTGCCGCCGGTGGTCGTCTCCGGGTTGCCGAACATGACGCCGATCTTCTC